>NZ_JBZVGZ010000032.1:0-33295 GCF_058630335.1 Halorubrum sp. SD41 | reverse complement strand
CGGGGGCCCCCAACCCCCCGCCCCCTGCTGCGCCGGGGTTTTGGCGCCGGGCCCACAGGGGAACCTGGGCCCCCCCGGGGTTCGGGGCCCCCGGTGGGGCCCGCTCACCGGGGCGCGCCACCGCAGTTTCATTTATAAGAAGTCGCCGCGCTGCCGAAAAAGACTATTTAAACGCCGCGGCCCTGGAGCTTCTCCTCTTCTTCCATGTCCTCGTTGGACTGGCCCTTCATCCCCTTGCCGGTGCCGCTCGCGATCCGGGCGAGCTCCTCGGGGTCGTCCCAGTTGTTGACGGCCTCGACGATGGCGGTGCCCATCGCCTCGGGGTCCTCCGCGCCGAAGATGCCGGAGCCGACGAAGATGCCGTCGCAGCCGTGGTACATCATCAGCGCGGCGTCGGCGGGCGTCGCGATGCCGCCGGCCGCGAAGTTGACGACGGGCAGGCGCTCGGCCTCGGCGGTCTCGTGGACCAGGTCGCGCGGGGCGCCGTGCTCGCGGGCCCACTTCTCGCGCTCCTCGTGGTTGAGGCCGGAGAGTGTCCGGATCTGGTTTTTGATCGTGCGCTGGTGTTTGACGGCCTGGTTCACGTCGCCCGTGCCGGCCTCGCCCTTCGTCCGGATCATCGCCGCGCCCTCGCGGATGCGGCGGAGCGCCTCGGGGAGGTTCCGGGCGCCGCAGACGAACGGCGACGTGAAGTCGCGCTTGTCGGTGTGGTACTCGTCGTCGGCGGGCGTCAGCACCTCTGACTCGTCGATCATGTCGACACCGAGCGCCTCCAATATCTCCGCCTCCTTGCGGTGGCCGATCCGCGATTTCCCCATCACCGGGATCGACACCTCGTCGATGATCTCGGGGACGCGCTCGGGGTCGGGCATCCGCGCGACGCCGCCGCGCTTCCGGATGTCGGCCGGGACGTGTTCGAGCACCATCACCGCGACCGCGCCGGCGTCCTCCGCGATGCGGGCCTGCTCGCGGTTGACGACGTCCATGATCACGCCGCCCTTCTGCATCTGCGCGAAGCCGCGCTTGACCAGCTCGGTCCCCCGCTTCAGCTCCTCGAGATCCGTGGCCTCTGGCATGGACATCGGTTGGGTCGCCGGCCACTTAACGGGTCGCTTTCGGGCGGATAGGCGGGCGAGAGCGTCGTTCGGGGGGCGCCCGAGCGCCGCGCGTGGCCCCACCGCAACCGCGAAGTCCCTCCCCGTTCAATTCGGGCTCGTGACCACCGGAGCCATCCTCGCAGGCGGCCGCTCGACGCGCTTCGGCGACGCGGACAAGGCCGTCGCCGAGCTCGCCGGCGTCCCGATGATCCGCCGCGTCGCGGACCGGCTCGCGGGCGACGACGACCCGGTCCCGCCCGGCGCCGACCGCGCGAGCGGCGGCGACCCCGTCGTCGACGAGCTCGTCGTCAACTGCCGGCCCGACCAGCGCGAGGCGATCGCCGAGGCGCTGGCCGGGGTCCCGCTCCCCGTCCGCTGGGCGCTCGACGACGAGCCCGACCTCGGGCCGCTGGCCGGGATCCGGAACGCGTGCCGGGCCGCGACCGACCGGTACGCGGTCGTCGTCGCCTGCGACATGCCGTTCGTCGACCCAAGCTTCCTCGACCACCTCCGCGAGGCGGCCGCGGACGCCGAGGCCGCGGTCCCGCGGCTGGAGGACCGCTGGTACCAGACGACGCAGGCGGCGTACGCGACCGAACCGGCCGCGACCGCCTGCGACCGCGCGCTCGACCGCGGCGAGCGGAAGGTGCTCGCGCTCGTGGACCGAGTCGACGAGGTCGTCGTCGGCGACGAGGAGATCCGGTCTTTGACGACCGAGCGCACCTTCACGAACGTCAACACGCGGGAAGAGCGGGACGACGCCGAGCGGGCTATCGCCGCCGCGGTCGACGCGGAGTGAATCGTCGCCTTGCCCTTCGGAACCTCGTACGGCTCCGCGCTACTCTTTCAGGACCTCGTACGGCTCTGCGCTATTCCTTGAGGACCTCGTACGCCTCGTTGAGCCGCTTGAACGCCTCCTCGTCGCCGTCCTCGCCGTCCGGGTGGAGCCGCTTCGCGCGCTCGCGGTAGCGCCGCCGGACCGTCTCGCCGTCCGCCGTCCGGTCGAGCCCGAGCGTCTCGTACGCCTCGCGCTCGGTCATGCGGTCGGCTGCGGGGGCCCTGTCGCGGGGGTCACCGGCTCCGGACGCGCCGGGGCCGCCGGGCCCGAACCGCCCTCCGGGTCCGCGAGCGCCGTCACGTCGCCCGCTCGCGCTCCGACCGCCGTCGCCGGCGGCGCGGTACGCGCGCTCCCGGTTGGCCTCGGCGCGGGCGCGCTGCCTGGCCCGTTCGCGCTCCGTCGGTCCCGCCTGCTCGGCGGACCGCCGGGCCTGGTCGTGGAGGCGCCCGCTGGCGTGGTACCAGAGGAAGTAGGAGACGGCGCCGAACGGCACCGCGAGCGCCAGCGCGATCGGGTGGAGGACGACTCCGCCGATCAGGAGCAGCGCCGTCATGCCGACGAACGCCCCGGCGAGCCCCACGACGATCGTTCGGTTCGTCACGGCCGTATTCGGAGGCGGAGGACCGTAAGGGTCTCGCCGTCCCTGCGAGACCCACTCCACTTCCCGCCGCCGCCTCCGTACCGTTTATGCCCGCGGCCGCCCGGATACGGGGTATGGAACCGGCGGACCGAGAGACGGCGACCGGGCTGCCGCCCGGGATCGCGGCCGCCCGCGAGGAGCTCACACCGATGCTCTCGCAGTACGCCGACCTCTGTGCCGCCCACGAGGACGCCCTGGTGCTGTTCCAGGTCGGCGACTTCTACGAGGCGTTCTGCGAGGCGGCCGAGACAGTGGCCCGCGTCTGCGAGGTGACGCTGACGGAGCGCTCCGACTCGACCGGCGACTACCCGATGGCCGGGATCCCCATCGACAACGCCGCGCCGTACCTCGAATCCCTGCTCGACGCGGGCTACCGCGTCGCGCTCGGCGACCAGGTCGAGGACGCAGAGCAGGCGTCCGGTCTCGTCGACCGCGCCGTCACCGAGGTGATCACGCCCGGCACCGTCGTCGAGGACGACCTCCTCGAATCCGGGACGACGAACTACGTGGCCGCGGTCGCGGCCGACGCTGAGAGCGGGACGGGCGACGAGGCGACCTCCGCAGGGACCGTCGGCCTCGCCGCCGTCGACGTCTCCACGGGCGAGTGCCTCGTCACGTCCGGCGACCGGGACGCGGTCGCGGGCGAACTGGACCGGGTCGCCCCGGCGGAACTCATCGCCGGCCCGGACGCGCCCGACTTCGACCCCCCGGACGCGGAGCGGGGGTGGACGACACACGACTACGGCGCGGGCGCCTTCGACCGCCGGACGGCGACCGAGCGCTTAGAGCCGTACCTCCCGGCGCCGGAGCGTCGGTTCGAGTCCGACGCGG
The DNA here is from genome assembly GCF_058630335.1 of Halorubrum sp. SD41. Classification (NCBI taxonomy): domain Archaea; kingdom Methanobacteriati; phylum Methanobacteriota; class Halobacteria; order Halobacteriales; family Haloferacaceae; genus Halorubrum; species Halorubrum sp. SD41. The sequence continues at coordinate 29,889 of NZ_JBZVGZ010000032.1, read as the reverse complement.
AGCTGCGGGCTGCGGGCGCCGTCCTCGCGTACGCCGAGTACACGCAGGGCGACGACGGGCCGCTCGCGTACGTCACCAGAATCCGACGGTACGACCCCCGCGACCGCCTTCGGCTCGACGCGGCGGCCCAGCGCAGCCTGGAGCTGTTCGAGAACCGCGGGCTCGGCGCGAGCGACACGCTCTTCGACGTCCTCGACGAGACGAACTGCGCGCTCGGCCGCCGCTGCTTAGAGCGCTGGCTCCGTCGCCCGCTCGTCGACGCCGACGCGATCCGGAGCCGCCACGACGCCGTCGGCGAGCTGGCGGACCGGAGCCTCGCGCGAGAGGGGGTCGCCGACGCCCTTTCGACCGCTTACGACCTCGAACGGCTGGTGAGCCGCGTCTCGCGGGGCCGCGCGGACGCCCGTGACCTCCGCTCGCTCGGCCGGACGCTCGCGGTCGTCCCGGAGCTGAAGGCGACGCTCGCGGGGGCGGAGAGGGTGGACGGCGACGGGGCCGACGCGACGGACGCCGCCGACGAGGGCGACCCCGCGCTCCCTCAAACCGACCACCTCCGCGACCTCCGCGACCGGCTCGACGAGCTGACCGAGGTCCGCGAGCTGATCGACGGGGCGATCGCGACCGACCCGCCCCAAGAGATCACGGAGGGCGGCGTGATCCGCGAGGGGTTCGACGACGACCTCGACGACCTCCGCGCGACCGAGCGCGAGGGGCGCGAGTGGGTCGCGGACCTGGAGGCGAGCGAGCGCGAGCGCACCGGGATCGACTCGCTGTCGGTCGGTCACAACCAGGTCCACGGCTACTACATCGAGGTGACCGACGCCAACGTCGAGAAGGTCCCCGACGACTACCGGCGCCGACAGACGCTGAAGAACAGCGAGCGCTACGTCACGCCGGAGCTGAAGGAGCGCGAGGAGGAGATCGTCGGCGCCGCCGAGCGCGCGGACGCCTTGGAGTACGAGCTGTTCGTCGACGTCCGCGACCGCGTCGCAAGCGAGACCGAGCGGATCCAGGGGCTCGCGGACGCGCTCGCCGAGCTCGACGCGCTCGCGTCGCTCGCCGCGGTCGCGGTCGAGCGCGACTACGTCCGCCCGGAGCTGCGCGAGGGGGGTGACGACGTCGACGACGGCGGGACCGGAGATCCCTCCGCAGGCATCGAAATCGAAGGCGGCAGACACCCGGTCGTCGAGCGGACCGAGGAGTCGTTCGTCCCGAACGACGCGGACCTCCCGCGCGGCTCGGTCGCCGTGATCACGGGGCCGAACATGAGCGGGAAGTCGACGTACATGCGGTCTGTCGCGCTCGCGGTCGTGCTGGCGCAGACCGGCTCGTTCGTCCCCGCGCAGGCCGCCACGCTCCCCGTCTTCGACCGGCTGTTCACACGCGTCGGCGCCTCCGACGACATCGCCGGCGGCCAGTCGACGTTCATGCGCGAGATGAGCGAGCTGACGGAGATCCTCCACGACGCGGATTCCGACTCGCTCGTCCTGCTCGACGAGGTCGGCAGGGGGACCGCCACCACCGACGGCCGCGCCATCGCCCGCGCGGCCGCCGAGTTCCTCCACGACGAGCTCGGCGCGACAGCGCTGTTCGCCACCCACTACCACGGGCTCACCGACCTCGCCGACGAGCGCGAGCGCGTCTTCAACCTCCACTTTACCGCCACCCGCGAGGACGGCGACGTGACGTTCCTCCACCGGGTCGTCCCCGGCGCCTCCTCGTCGTCGTACGGCGTCGAGGTCGCGGAACTCGCGGGGGTTCCCGCCCCGGTCGTCGAGCGCGCCCGCGACCTCGTCGCCGCGGAGGAGGCGGACAGGGACCGGAAGGCGGGCCGGACAGAGACCGGTTCGGAGGGGGCGACGCACGAGGAGATGCCCGACGACGCGGACCCCGACGGCGACGCGTCGCTGCGGGAGTTCCTCGCGGAGGAGGCGTCGGCGGAGCGAGACGAGGGGAGTCCGGAGGCGGGCGACTCACCGACCGGTCCCCCCGAGAGCGACCGCACGCGACCGACGAACGAGGCCGATGGAGAGGCCGCCGCCGGGGCGCCCCCGGACCTCGCCGCGGAACTCCGCGACCTCGACCTCGCGCGGATGACGCCGATCGAGGCGCTGAACGCACTCCACGACCTCCAGTCGAAGATCGACGATGACGGGTGAGCGAGACCGCGATCCCGGCGCGTCCACAACGGGGGACGCCACCGGCGCCCGCGGAGACGCAACTGAGGACGCCGCCGAGGCCCGCGGCGACCCGGACGAGATCGAGGGGCGCGTCCGGCGGCTCGATCGGGAGACGGTCGACCGGATCGCGGCCGGCGAGGTCGTCACTCGGCCGGCGAGAGTCGTGGGAGAACTCGTCGACAACGCGCTCGACGCGGGCGCCTCGCGGATCGAGATCGCCGTCGACGGCGACGGCACCGACAGGATCCGCGTCGCGGACGACGGCCGCGGGATGGCCCGCGAGGACGCGGCCCGCGCCGTCGAGCGGCACGCGACGAGCAAGCTGGCGCCCGACGGCGACCCGGTCGGGGTCGACTCGCTCGGCTTCCGCGGCGAGGCGCTCGCGGCGATCGCCGAGGCCGCGCGGCTCGAACTCGTGACGAGCCCCGGCGACGGCGTCGGCACGCGGGTCGTCGTCGACGGGCAGGACCCCACCGTCGAGCCCGCCGGCCGCGCCCGCGGCACGACGGTCGTGGTCGAGGACATCTTCGCGACCCGGCCGGCACGCCGCGAGTCGCTCGCGGGCGCGGACGCCGAGTTCGCGCGGATCTCCTCGCTCGTCGCCGACTACGCGCTGGCGAACCCCTCGGTCGCGTTCTCGCTCGACCACGACGGGTCGGCGACGCTGTCGACCCCCGGGACCGACCGCACGGACGCCCTCCTCGCCGTGTACGACCGCGACACGGCGAGCCGGTCGACGACCGTCGACGCGAGCGTCGACGCGGGGGCGGCCGGCGAGCGCGACGCGCCCCTCGTCGACGTCGGCGTCTCGGGCGCGCTGGCGTACCCGTCCGTGACCCGCGCCGCCCGCGACCACGTCCGCGTCTCGGTGAACGGGCGCCCGGTCCGGAACGACCGGCTCGCGGCCGCGGTCCGCGACGGCTACGGCAGGCTCCTCCCGGACGGCCGCGAGCCGGTCGCGGCGGTCGACGTCTCGCTCCCGCCCGCCCGGGTCGACCCGAACGTCCACCCCGCCAAGCGCGAGGTCGGGCTCCGCGACGCCGACGCGGTCGCCGAGGCGGTCGCCTCCGTGGTCGAGGACGCGCTCACGGGCGCGGACCTCCGGCGCTCCGCGGACGTCGACACTGACCTCGGCTCCGCGCTCGACCCCGTCGGCGAGGGCGACGGGTCGCGTCCCGGAGCGTTCGCGGACGCCGAGCCGGTCGGCGTCTTCCGCGACCTCTACGTCCTCGTCGAGGCCGGCGACGAACTGCTCGTGGTCGACGGCCACGCCGCCCACGAGCGGGTGAACTACGAGCGCCTCGCCCGGGCGTTCGACGGCGACCCGGTGCCGACCGCGGCGCTCGACCCGCCGGCGACCGTCTCGCTGTCGACCGACGAGGCCGCGGCCGCGCGGGCGCACGCCGACGACCTCGCCGCGCTCGGCTTCGAGACCGAGGCGTTCGGCGGCGGCACGCGCCGGCTGCGGACCGTCCCCGCGCCGTTCGGCCGGACGGCGGACGCGGACGCGTTCCGCGACGCGCTCGCGGCGCTGTCGGGGTCGGACACCGGCCGCGGCGCGGCGCGGGACGCGCGCGACGACCTGCTCGCTGACCTCGCGTGTCACCCGTCGCTGAAGCGCGGCGACTTCGACGACCTCGCCGACGCCGACCTCCGTGACCTCCTCGACCGCCTCGGGGAGTGCGACCGTCCGTACGCCTGCCCGCACGGACGCCCGACCGTCCTCGCCGTCGACGAGGCGACGTTCGCGGCCGGGTTCGGTCGAGACCGGTGAGCCGCGGATCGGGCGCCGTCGGGCCGGGAACCGGTGGCTCGACGGCGAAACGGGTGAGGGTCCCGACCGGTACCTATTAACACGATGAGGACGGGGGTTCTCGCATGGGAGAGCGAACCGAAGTGACGCGGGGGTCGCTGCCGGCGGAGCGGTCGGCCGGTCGGTTCGCCAGCCCCGACGGCCTCCGCGACGTCGTCGAGCGGATCCTCGCGTGGCTTCGGGAGCGACGCGGGTCCGGACTGGAGCGCGTCTCGACGGCGACGACGATGCGGAACGTCGTCGACACGGACGCGCTCGCCGAGGAGACGCCGGAGAAGTGGAGCGTCCGCCACGACGTGGTCACCTACGGGACCGACTCGCTCACCGACGTCCTCGTCTTCCGGCACGACCCCAGCAGACAGGACCTGGTGGTGATGCCGGAGCGGAACACCGAGCCGGAAGGCGAGATCAGCTTCTATCACGCCGACCGCACGAAGGGCGCGCGCCACCTGCTGTCCATCGGCGCGGACTCGCTCACGGCGGCGCTCAGCTACGTGTTGGAGCGCATCGAGCGGTTCGAGCGCCTGTTCACCGGTCGCGGCTCAGCGCTTCCGAGCGGGTACACGGGACCGTCCGAGAAGCTGTAAGCGCGGCCGCGGACCGCGGTCCGACGAGCGCCGGACGCTCTCACACCGAGCCGTCCCGCGGCCGGCCGTCGGCCGGCTCGTCGGCCCGCTCGACGCGCTCGACGGTCTCGTCCGTTTCCGCCGTCTCGGGCGGATACGAGACCGTCCGCTGCGGGTACGGGATCGAGATGCCGGCGTCGGCGAAGCGCTCTTGGATCTCCTCGACCGCGGTCGCCTTCGAGCGCCACCGCGCCTGCGGGGTCGGCGGGTCGATCCAGAACCGGAGGTCGAGGAGGATCGCGGAGTCGCCGAACCCCGACGGGATCGCGTACGGCTCGGGGTTGTTCGCGATCGTGTCGATCCCGGAGAGGACGTCCTCTGCGATCCCGGCCGCCTCGTCGGGGTCGTCGTCGTAGCCGATCCCGACCTCCATGTGGATCCGGAGGCGGCCCTCGCGGCTCCGGTTCGTGATCGCCTGGTTGGCGACGAGGTCGTTCGGCACCACGACGTACTCCCCGTCGAAGTTACGCATGTGAGTGTTCATGATCGTGATGTCGGTGACGAACCCCTCCTCGCTGCCGATCTCCACCCAGTCGCCGATCTCGAACGGCCGCGAGAACATCAGCACGAAGCCCGCGAGGAGCGAGCCCAGCGTCTGTCGGGCCGCCATCCCGAGGACGATGCCGAGGAAGCCCGCGCCGACGAGGAGGCCGCCGAGGTTCACGCCCCAGACACCGAGGACGGTGATGCCGGCGAGCAGGAGCAATCCGACCTGCGCGAGCCGGGTGAGGAGCTGTTCTTGGTGGGCGGTTATCCGGTCGCTGTCGGCCGACAGGTCGGCGACGTACGTCTCTATCACGTCGCTGACGACGTAGACGCCGCCGAGCAACACCGCCGAGACGACGACCTGCGTGCCGACCGTGAGCGCGTTCTCCGCGACGGGCAACACCGCGACCACGAGTCCGAACCGTCCCCACAGCGTCAGCACGGCGACGCCCGCGAGCGCGAACAAGGCGATCTGGAGGAACCCGACCGCGAGCCGCAGGATGAACGACGACGGGACGCCGTCTCGGAGCGTCTCGACCGCGCCCTCGGTCGACTCCGCCAGGCGCTCGTCGACGAGCCGCTCGACCCAGCTCGAGGCGGTCCGCTCGCCGGCGCGGACGGCCTTCGGTAACAGTAGCCACCCGACCGCGAGCGTCAGGAGAGCGATGGCGGCGGTGACCGCCAGCCGGCCCTGCGTGCTGGAGACATCGCTCAACACCGCGCCGGCACGGGCGCCGAGTCCGCTGATCACGGTCGATGGTTCGCCGCCGGTCGGATAACGGATCCGACGCGAGTTTCAGCCGAGAGAATCGGACCGGCCGTTCCCGGGGAGTGGGCCGCAGGGACGAGAGGCTCCGTCACCGACCTCGGCGAAGCTCCTCGATCAGCTGTTCGATGAGCGCCGACTGCCGGTCGAGGCGCTCGGACTGCGCCTCGACGGTACGCCGCAGCGCGGCGACCTCGCTCGCGAGGTCGGCGTCCTCGACGCCGGCGCTCTCGAACGGCGACCCGTCGAACGCGTCGTCCCCGGGAACGGGGCCGTCGGCGTCGGCCTCGGGGGCGACGGGGTCGGCGTCGGCAGCGGGGTCTCCGGTCGTCGAGTCGGTCACCGCCGCGTCCGCCGCGAGCGCCTCGGCGTCGACCGTCGACGCGGGCTCTTCGTCGGCTTCCCGTTCGATCCCCTCGTCGGTCGACGCGGACTCAGTCGCGGTCGCGTCGTCGAGGGGGTCCGCGGTCGCGTCGCCGACGCTCGCGTCCGTTGCGAGGGGGTCCGCGCCCAGCGGATCGTCGTCGTCGGCTTCCGACGACTCGGCGGCGGCTTCCGACGACTCGGAAACCGACTCGGCCGACTGCGACGGCGCGGCGCCCGGATCGGCGGCGTCGTCGGCCGCGGAACTGGGGTCGGGCTCGCCGGTCGGATCGGCGGCGTCGGCCGCGCCGTCCGGCTCCGTTTCGAGCCCGTCGGCCTCGGCCTCCGCGTCGGCGGCGGGGGACGCCGAGAGCGGGTCGGGCCCCTCGCCGAAGTCGGTCGTCCCGCTCGGCTCCGCGTCCGGGGCCGACTCCTCGGCCTCGGCGGCGGCGACGCGGAACTCTTCGAGGCTGTCGACGCCGTGGAACGAGCACACCGCGTCGGCGAGCGTCTCCCGGACCGCCCGGGCGGACTCGTTGGGCGCCTTGAACCGCTCCGAGCGGCCGTCGTGGACGAGGACGACCGCGGTGGCGACGGTCCCCTCCTCGAAGTCGAGGCCGGTGAGGTCCGCGTAGTGGAACTCCTCGAAGTCGGCGTCCCAGACGGCCGAGCCGATGTGTTTGACCAGCCGCTCGCTGGTGACGATGAGGGTGAGCTCGGAGAAGCGGAACGTGCGCACGACCGTCTCACCGGGACCGGTGACGCCGCTCGCCGAGAGCACGCCGGCGAGGACCGGGTGGAGGACGTCGTCGACGCGCTTGGCGGGGACCGAGAGCGTCTCGTCGCCGTCGAGGCCGTACCCGAGGGTGATCTTCGCCTTGCGGCGGCCCGTCGAGACCTCGATCCGCTCGACGTCGTGGCCGTACTCGTCGACGGACTCGTCGGAGAGGAGCCCGTCGCCGCGGAAGACGAGGGTCCGGGTGGGCGTGACCGCGAGTCGATCGTCGCCGCCCAGCGGCACCTCGGCGACGACGTCCTCGTCGCCGACGGTCGCCGCGAGCAGTTCGGGGAGGCTCATACGCCCGGGATACGCCGCGCCCGGCATAAATCCGCTGGGTCGGCCGCGAGCGCGGGTCGAACGCGTCCGCGGTGCGCACGCGCCGGTTCGTCTCCGCCCTCGCGTCGGCGCTCGAAGCGACCGCCCGCGGCGATCTGCGATCGGTTCACAACCTCCCGACGGATGGGAAGGTTAAAGAGTCTCATCGCGGTACGAAAAGGTGAGGCCGGGTGGCTTAGCTGGACATAGCGCCGCACTCATAGGGTTCGGAGATTCGGTGCGGTGACGCCTTGGAAGCGTCCGCGTCCTTCCCGTGGCTCCGCCGAGCCTCGGACCTGGGACATGCGGAGATCGTGGGTTCGGAGCCCACCCCGGCCATCTAACATTTTGTTGACGCTCACAGTAACAACTGATCTTGTCCTGAACGCTCGGGATAACAATCGATGCCGTATTTAAAGCTTCCCAAAATTTATGTCCACAGACTGTAATGCTCATATCTATCCCCCTCATGCTCAAACGCATCAAAGACCGGCTGCTCGGCGAGGATCGCACGGCAGTCATCGTCAGAGAGGTCAGGTCGTTGTATGAGTCGGCTGACGATCCGGAGGCATTCAACGACGCGCTCCAAGAGGGAGACTTCGACGCAGCGGCTGAGTATCATCCACTGTCTGCCGCCGAGCTGAAGCGCCGATTCGACAAAATTCGAGAAAACGGTGAATCTCTCGAAGCCGACTATTCTGAACTCGCTGATTCAGGTAAAGAAGAATTTATTAACGCGTGACATAACAAGTCGGCCACGATGGTCGACCTCCCGTCGGTTGGAGATATACCTCAAGCAGTGGTGGTCTGGTGTGCGATGAAGTGTGCAGCGGAGGTAGCTGACCGGCGACGCCGAGGTAACCCTCAGCCGCAGATTGACGAGACGACGGCGTTCACGATGTGTTTCACAGACTGTATCACTCCCGGGCTACCCGACTTTGAGGACGGAGACGCCGATGACGACGATGATGACTGACCCGGCTTCGACCTGAACGGTTCCTCCGGCTGTCTGTGATGCTGCTGACACAGTTCTCCCTCAGCAGAACTCCCGACTGAACAATCACACTTGGCCGTTCTCCTACACCGGGACCGCCTCACCGGCGACGAGCGCGACCGCGACGACGACGCCGCCCAGCCCGAGGAGTCCGTAGTTCGCGAGCGGGTTCGCCGCCGTGAACAGGTCGAACGTGTACTCGGTGTCTCGCACGGGCGCGTACGGCCGGATCCCCATCGGCGTGAGCGCGTCGGCGAGGAGGTGCGAGACGATCGTCACGGCGCCGAACAGGAACGCGACGCCGCCGAACAACAGCGCCTCGACGGCCCCGGTCTGGAGGCCGACAGCCAGCCCGACGGCCCCGAAGGCGACGCCGACGAGCAGCGCGAACCAGACGGTGTGGGTGATCCCTCGGTGTTTGACGAAGGGGACGCGCATGTCGAGGTCGGGAACCATCGCCAGCGAGGCGACGCCGGCGGCGCCGACGGCGCCCAACTCGATCGAGGCGAGGGCCGTGACGAGGAACCCGAACGGAGCGTAGACGACGAGCGACGCCCCGACGTGACCCTTCCGGTGCATGTGGACGACTGCGTTCCCGGTCCCTAAGTCCGTTGCGTCGGCGAGCGGCGCGTCGCCCGTCCCGCCGCGCCGCCGGGGCGAAACGCCTACGGCCTCCCGCCGTGACGCTTCGGTATGACACTGACCGCCCGCGACCTGATGGAACCGGACGTAAAAACGGTCTCGCCCGACGACGACGTCGCCGAGGTGTTCAAGCGGTTCGCCCGCTACGAGTTCAGCGGCTTCCCGGTCGTCGACGACGACCGGGTGGTCGGGGTCGTCACGGAGTCCGACCTCGTCGACCTGTTCGAGCCCGAGGACGAGACGCTGTGGATCCCGATCGGGCTCCCGCCGTTCGTGGACACGCTCTCCTATCAGATCAAGCGACCGTGGGCGGACATCGACCTCGGCGTCGACATGCTCCGCAACGCGGACCGCCCGATCTCCGAGGTGATGAGTACCGACGTGGCGACGGTGACGCCGGACGCCGACGTCGACGCCGTGCTCGACCTGCTCGTCGGCGACGACCCGGATATTAATCGCGTTCCTGTGGTTGATGAGGACGGGCGCCTCGTCGGGATCATCGCCCGGCAGGACGTGATCCGCGCGTTCCGCGACCGCCGACTGGAATAGGTCGAATTCGTTTATTGCGGTGTGATTTTATAAGTATTCGATTGTGGTATGCCGACGGCCACGATGGCTCATTTATAAGTGGTTGATAACGGATCGACGGCGAACACCTCCAAAGCCCCAGCCGGGAGGACGCCGCACACTCGCTGCGCTCCTCGCTCGTTCGCTCCGCTCACTCACTGCGGTGCTTGCGTCGTCTGCGGCGTCCTCCCGGCTGCCCCTTTGAGTCCCGCCCCGCACAGCAGCCTCACACCTCCCCAGCCTCGTCAGCCGGCCTCCGCTTCGCTCCGGCCGGCTGACTCCCTCGCGCGGTGCTGCTCGCGGCCTGTCGGCCGCTCGCAGGCACGCGCCACCGCACCGGCATCTATAAGCAATCATCACGGCCGCTCACCCGTATTTAAATATCGCGTCGCTGTCGGCGGGCTGGTCCGCCGTTTCTTGGGTGGTTCGCTCGGCGGCCCCGAACGGACGGGAGCGGGGGGTCGCGAACGGACAGCCTCTTACCGGTCGACCGTCAGGAACGGACGGACATGCTGATAGCCGGAACCGTCGTCGCCGACTCCGAGACCGTCATCCCCGAGGGCGCCGTCGTCGTCGAGGGGAACACGATCGCCGCGGTCGGCGAGGAGGCCGCACTCCGCGACCGCTACCCCGACCACGAGCGGCGCGCGTTCGACGTCGTCGCGCCCGGGCTCGTCGGCGGCCACGTCCACTCGGTCCAGTCGCTGGGCCGCGGGATCGCCGACGACGACGCCCTCCTCGACTGGCTGTTCGACGCCGTGCTCCCGATGGAGGCGGCGATGGACGCCGAGGCGACTCGGGCGGCCGCCGAGCTGGGCTACCTGGAGTGTCTCGAATCGGGGACGACGACGGTCGTCGACCACCTCTCGGTGAACCACGCCGGCGAGGCGTTCGAGGCCGCGATCGAGACCGGGATCCGCGCGCGGCTGGGGAAGGTGCTGATGGACAAGGAGTCGCCCGACGGGCTCATCGAGGAGACCGACGCCGCGCTCGCCGAGAGCGAGGCCCTGATTCGCGAGTACCACGGCGCCGCCGACGGTCGCGTCCGGTACGCGGTGACGCCGCGGTTCGCCGTCACCTGCACGGAGGCCTGCCTGCGCGGCTGCCGCGAGCTGGCCGACCGGTACGACGGCGTGACGATCCACACTCACGCCAGCGAGAACGAAGACGAGATCGAGACGGTCGAGGCCGACACCGGGAAGCGAAACGTCCTCTGGCTCGACGAGGTCGGGCTGACCGGCCCGGACGTGACGCTCGCGCACTGCGTCCACACCGACGAGCGCGAGCGCGAGGTGCTCGCCGAGACCGACACGGTCGTCACCCACTGCCCCTCCTCGAACATGAAGCTCGCCTCCGGGATCGCCCCGGTCCAGGACTACCTCGACCGCGGGGTCGCGGTCGCGCTCGGCAACGACGGCCCGCCGTGCAACAACACGCTCGACCCCTTCACGGAGATGCGGCAGGCGAGCCTGCTCGGGAAGGTCGACGCCCGCGACCCGACGCGCCTCCCGGCCGCGACCGTGCTGGAGATGGCGACGACCCACGGCGCCCGCGCCGCCGGCTTCGACCGCCTCGGCGCGCTCCGCGAGGGGTACCGCGCCGACGTGATCGGACTCACGACCGACCTGACTCGGGCGACGCCGCTCCACGACCCGCTCTCCCACCTGGTGTACGCCGCCCACGGCGACGACGTTGTCTTCACGATGGTCGACGGCGCGGTCCGCTACGCGGACGGCGAGCACGTCGGGATCGACGCGGCGGCGGTCCGCGAGCGCGCGACGCGGCACGCGGAGCGCGTGGTCGAGGCGGCCGGCATCGAGACGGCCGAACCGTAGCCACGTCGCCGTCGCTGTCGCGTCGCGAGAAACGGAGAGGGTCCCGTGACCTACGAGGAGGTCTCGACGGACGAGGCGGCCGCGGACGGGCACTTCGCCCACCGCAGCGCGGCGTCGTCGTCGTTGAACGACTCGGTGTCGACCCCCTCGACGTCGATGGTCCGCTTGAGGTACCGACGCTTCGAGCGCTCGCCGACGACGGCGAAGCGGTCGACGCCGCGGGCGACCGCGATCTGCGCGGACTCGCGGAGCGCCCGGCGTCCGGCGTCCGAACACGGGCGGCTCGTCCGCACGACGATCACGACGGCGTTGACGGTGTTGGGGTCCGTCGCGCCCCGCCACCGATCGAGCAGCGCCTCGCCGTCCGCGGGGCTCAGTCCAGTCCCGTGTGGGAACTCGACGACGAGGACGTCGTCCTCGACCCGCAGCAGCCAGCGCTCGCTCGGTTCCATGGCACATCCTATCACATCCGAGGGTATAAATTACACCCTCCAAATATCCCGGTTGATACTCGACCGGTCCGGTCGGCAGCCCGAGTCGGTTGACTCGTCAGCGCGGTCCCGTTGACGTGCCATCCGCGCCGAGAGGTGCGTGTGGACGTCGCCGGCGCGGCCGCCGTCTGTTATCAGCGCGAGAGATTCGGCCTGAGATCGACAGCTACTGTCGCGGTTCCCATCGGGCCCAGCGCGTCAGTCGTGGTGGGTCGATTCCACGTCCAGCGCGTCGACGACCGCGGTCGCGAGCCTCTCGAACGACGCCTCGTCGGGGACGACGTCGACGTCGACGCCGCGGTCCGCGGCCGTCTCCGCGGTCGGCGGGCCGATGGCGCCCACCACCGCGTTCGCGAGTCCCGCGCGGGCCGCGTCCTCGACGCCGCGGTCCGCGGCCGCCGCGAGGAAGTTGTCGACGGTGAGCGAGGAGGTGAACGCGGCCGCGTCGAGGTCGCCCGCCGCGGCCGCCGCCGCGGAGTCGCCGGCGTCGGTCGGTCGCGCGAGCCGGTACAGGACGGTCTCGGTCACCTCGGCCCCGGCCTCCCGGAGCCCGTCGAGGAGGACGTCGCTGCCGTGGTCGGAGCGGGCGACGACGACGCGCTCGCCGGCGACACGGGGTTCGAGGGCCGCGACGAGCCCCGCCGAGGTGTACTCGTCGGGGACGACATCGACGGTCCAGCCGGCCTCGCGGGCGGCGGCGGCCGTGGCGGGGCCGATGGCCGCGAGGTCGGCGTCGCCCGGCTCCCAGCCCGCCTCGGCGGCCAGCTCGACGCCCGTCTTGCTCGTGAGCACGACGAGCGGCGCGTCGGCCGGAACTGCCCCCGTCGGCTCGACTTCGAGCATCGGGTCGGCGACCGGCTCCGCGCCGAGCGAGCGGAGCAGCTCGACGGCCGCCTCGATCCGCTCGTCGTCGGGGCGGAAGACGGCCACGCGCGGCCTTCGGGCCCCGTCGCCGCTCACGCCTCGTCACCCCCGGCCGACTCGTCTTCTCCCTGATCCTCGCTCGCCGACTGTACGGGGGCAGAGCCGGCGTTTTCGAGGAAGGTCACGACGCGGTCGCGGGTCGCCGCCACGTCGCCGATCACGGTCACCGCGGGCGGTTCGATCCCCGCCTCGTCGCGGGCGTCGACGATGGTGTCGAGCGTGCCGGTCGCGACGCGGGTGTCGGGCCAGGTGGCGCGCTCGACGAGCGCGACGGGCGTGTCCCCGTCGAGGCCGGCGTCGCGGAGCGCGGCGGCGTACGCCGGGAGCTTCCCGACCCCCATCAGCACGACGATGGTCCCGCCGGTCGCCGCGAGCGCGTCCCAGTTCACCGCCGACTCGTCCTTCGTCGGGTCCTCGTGACCCGTGACGAACGAGACCGAGGAGGCGTGGTCGCGGTGAGTCACCGGGATGCCGGCGACCGCGGGGCCGGCGATGGCCGAGGTGACGCCGGGGACGACCTCGAAGGGGATCCCCTCCTCCGCGAGGTGTTCGGCCTCCTCGCCGCCGCGGCCGAAGACGAACGGGTCGCCGCCCTTCAGGCGGACAACGCGGTTCCCCTCGCGGGCCAGCTCGACCATGCGCCGGTTGGTGTACTCCTGGGGCGTCCACTCTCCCCCGGCGCGTTTCCCGACGTCCTCGCGCTTCGCTTCCGGGATCTCGCCGAGGATCTCCGGACCGGGGAGCTTGTCGTGGAGGACCACGTCGGCCGACTCGATCAGCCGCTTCGCCTTGACGGTGAGCAGGTCCGGGTCGCCCGGCCCGGAGCCGACGAGGAACACGGTACCGACTCGGTCGTCGCGGCCGCGCGTCGGGGGCTCGTCCGCGTTCGATCCCGGACCCGGATCGGTACCGGCAGCGTCCTCACTCATCGTCCTCCCCGGTCTCCGCCTCCTCGCGGGCCTCGGCGATCAGGTCGTCGGCGCCGCGCTCCGCGAGGTCCGCGGCGAACTCGGCGGCGGCCGTCGCGTGCGACCGGATCGGCAGGTCGCGGGTGTCGGCCACCTCCTCGGTGCCGTCGGTCGAGAGCACACGCGCGCGGACGTGAACGTGCTCGCCCTGGACCATCGCGGAGACGCCGATCGGCGCGACGCAGCCGCCGTTGAGCTCGCCGAGGACCGTCCGCTCGACGGTGACCGCCACGCGGGTCCGCGGGTGATCGACCGCGTCGCGGACCGCCTCGATCACGTCCGGGTCGCTCGCGGTGACCGCGATGGCGCCCTGGCCGGCCGCGGGGACGAACTCCTCGCGGGGGAGCCGCGTCGTCTCCACCTCGTGGAAGAGGTTCGATCGGCGCAGGCCGGCCTCGGCGAGGACGACCGCGTCGTACTCGGTCTCGACCTTCCGCTCCATCGCGGCGCGTTCGAGGTCCGACAGCGAGTCGAACCACTCCTCGACGGTGCGGTCGAACTCCTCGTCGACCTCGTCGGACTCGTCACCCGCGGTATCTTCCTCCTCGCCGTCGTCACCCTCCGCCGTCAGCGCGCGCTCTTCGCCGGAGGCGATCAGGCGCCGCTCGTGTTCCGCCTGGAGCCCGGGCGCGAGCAGCTTCTCTATCCGGGTGTCGACGTTGCCGCGGATCGGCTCGACGGTGAGGTCGGGCCGCGCCGCCCGGATCTGCGCGCCCCGTCGGAGCGAGCCCGTGCCGACGACGGCGCCCGGGGGAAGGTCCTCGATGCCGAGCCCGTCGGGGTGGACGACCACGTCGCCGGAGGGGGCGCGCTCGGGGACGCCCGCGACGACGAGGTCGTCCATCTCCTCGGTCGGGAGGTCCTTCAGCGAGTGGACCGCGAGGTCGGCGTCGCCGGCGAGCACCTCCTCGTCTAAGGCGCGGACGAACGCGCCCGTCTTCCCGAGCCGGTGGATCAGTTCGTCGGGGATCTGGTCGCCGCGCGTCTCCACCTGTCGGAGTTCGACGTCGCGGCGCCGGCTCGACAGCGCCTCGCGGACGGTCTCGGCCTGTCGGAGGGCGAGGTCCGACCCGCGGGTCGCGAGCCTGAGCGTTTCGGTCATACGCGGACGGAGGTCCCCCGCGTTCAAAAGCGCACCAGTTCGGGCGTCTCGGCGACCGCGAGATCGGACGTCGCGTTCGCGGGGGTCACACGTCCGATCGCCGGGTCCGAGGCAACTCCCGCCACGGCCACGGGCCCTTTATCAGTCGGTCCCGAAGCGACGACGAGATGGCACGCGCGAGCGCCGGGGCCCGGCTCCACTTCGGCTTCTGTAACCTCAGCCTCTCCCACGAGCGGCTGTACGGCGCCCTCGGCGTCGGGCTCGCCGGTCCCCGCGTCGTCGTCGACGCGGAGCCGGCCGCGGCGGTGAGCGCGGCGGTCGAACCGGAGGGGAGCGACTCCGCGGCGTCGACCGACTCCGCCGCGAGCGTGCGCGACGACGTCCGCGAGTACGCGGCCGCGGCCGTCGACTTACTCGGCGTCGACGGCGCCCGGATCGCGGTCCGCGAGTCGCTCCCGCGGCACGCCGGGCTCGGCAGCGGGACGCGGCTGGCGGCGGCGACGCTCGCGGCGGTCGCGGCCGCCCACGGCGAGCCGGCGCGGATCCGTGAGCGCGCGCCGACCCTCGGTCGCGGCGGGCGCTCCGGCGTCGGCGTCGCGACGTTCGAAAGGGGCGGGTTCGTCCTCGACGCCGGCCACCCGACCGCGCGCTTCACGACGGACCGCCCCGCGGACGGCGAGTGGACGGTCCCGCCCGTGGCCGCGCGCCACCCCGTCCCCGACGACTGGCGGTTCCTGCTCGTCGAACCGGACGCGGACCTCGGCCGGAGCGGCGCGGCCGAGGACGATGCGATGCGGACCGCGGTCGAGCGCGCGGAGCCGGGGCTCGCCGACCGGATCGGCGGGATCGTCACCCGGCGCGTCCTCCCCGCGGTCGCGACCGGCGACGCGGAGGCGTTCGGCGCGGCCGTCGCCGAGATCGGTCGCCTCAACGGCGCGTGGTACGCCGACGAGCAGGGCGGCGTGTACCGTCCCCCGGTCGGCGAGATCGTCGACGCGCTCTCGGGCGCTACCGCGGTGTTCGGCGCCGGGCAGTCCTCGTGGGGGCCGACGGTCTACGGCGTCACCGACGCCGACCGCGCGGACGCGGCGCGCGAGGCCGGCGAGCGCGCGCTCGACGCGGCCGGCGTCGGCGGCGAGGTGTCGGTCGCCCGGGCGGCGAACGAGGGCGCGCGGATCGACGCGGGAGGCGGGACGGAACCGCCGGCGGACGACCCGGAGAGGGGTAACACTAAGCCCCGCGGCGACGGGGCGTAAGCCATGTCCAGTGTTCCGTTCGGGGTCGCGCGCCTCGACTCGATCCTCGGGGGCGGCGCGCCGGCCGGCAGCGTCGTGCTGCTCGCGGGCGAGGCGGGCGCCGGCGCCCGGGAGTTCTGTTACACCAGCGCGGCGATGAACGCCTTGGCGGGCGCCGACGAGGAGCTGTTCGACCTCTACTACGGCGACGTCGACGACGACGCCTCGCTGCCCGAGTCGGTCCACTACATCTCCTTCACCGCCGACACCGACGCGATCACCCGGGAGATGGGGTACACGATGGATTCGGAGATCGTCGACGCGGCGGTCGAGGAGATATCCTTCCGGGACCTCTCGCCGGAGTACTTCCAGCTGTCGCCCGTGCCGCGCGACTGGTACGAGACGGAGACCGCCTCGATCACCGAGCTCGGCGACCGCGGCGAGTACGAGGACGTGCTCACCGCGTTCGGCGACTACCTCTCGGAACACGGCGAGCGGAGCCTGGTCTGCATCGACTCCGTCACCGACCTCGTCTCGATGGTCTCCGACGACACCGACTGGAGCGACGTCGCCATGGTGATGAAGGGGCTGAAGAAGGCCGCCTACGAGTGGGACGCCCTGGTCCTCGTGTTGGTGAACACCGACGCGCTCCGCGACCGCGAGTTCGGCACGCTGATGGACGCCGCGGGCGGGACCCTCCAGTTCTCTTGGGAGAGCGGCGGCTCCCAGCGCGCCCGGACCATGTTCGTCCGCGAGTTCCGCGGCGTGCTCTCGCGGCTGGAGGCCGAGAACATCGTCCGCTTCGAGACCGAGATCCACGAGGGCGGGTTCGACATCAGCGACGTGCGGAAGATCCGGTAGCGGCCGCGCCCCGGTCCCTCGATTCCGCCCGCCGCTCGCCGCTCCCGGTTCGGCGCCGCCGAGTATCGATCCGGAGAACGACGCGACAGGTTACTTAAGCCTCGCCCCGCAACCCCCGGTAGATGACGGAGGATCCGCGATGAGCGACCTCGACCCGGCGGCGGCCGCCCTCGACGCCGCGGCCGAGGACGCCGGCGTGAGCCGCGAGGAGCTCCTCAAGCGCGCGCTCGTCGCGCTCGCGGAGTCAGAGGGGATCGACGTCCCGGACGCCGAGGAGGTGGCGGCGATCGAGGCGCGCCTCGACGACCTCGACGAGGAGGTAGACGAGAAGGTCACGGACCTCCGCGAGCGGTTCGTCGACCTCTATCGGGAGGTGGAGTCGCTCGACGCCGAAGGGGGAGCCGCCGGCGATGGAGAGGACGCCGGCGACGGAGAGGCGGCGGCGCGTGTCGACGACCTCGCCGACGAACTGGAGGAGGTCGCCGCCCGGCTAGACCGCCTCGACGCGGCGGTCGCCGACGCGCCCTCCTCGGACCGAGTCGAGGACCTCGACTCCCGGATCGACGAGCGGTTGGACGCCCTCGACTCCCGGATCGACGAGTTGGACGCCGTCCGCGACCGCCTCGACGGCTTCGACGATCGACTCAAGGGGGTCGGCGAACGCGTGGACGAGGTCGACGGGCGGATCGACGGCGTCGACGACCGCCTCGACGACGTCGAGTCCGACCTCGCCGGGATCTCTGCGGACAACCTGACCGAAATCGACGACAAGCTCTCGCGGGTCGCGAACGCGGTCGTCAGGGTCAAACGCCGGCTCGACGCGGCCGAACGCGACCGCGCCGACCGCGAGCGTGTCGACGCGCTGACGCGAACGGCGAACCGGCACGGGGTGCGGACCGCCGACTGCGGCCACTGCGGCGGCGGCGTGGAGTTGGGGCTGCTGTCGGCGCCGGAGTGTCCCCACTGCGGGCGCCGGTTCGAGGACCTGGAGCCGAACACCGGCTTCCTCGGCACGTCGAAGCTCCTCGTCGCGGACCAGCCCGCCATCGACGGCGACGTCGCGGACGACGACCGCGACGAGATGAGCCGAACGACGGACCGAACGAGCACCGCCGCGAGCGACGGCGGGCCGGACGGAGACCGCCGATGAGCGAGGACGACCGGTCTGACGGCGGCGAGGATCCGGAAGCGGACCCCTTCGGCGACGGGCTGTTCGGCGACGAACAGCGGGACGAGACCGACGACGGCCTCGACGAACTCGACGCGGACGAAGTCGACGACCCGTTCGCGGCGCTGGGAGAGGGAGTCGACGACCGCGGCGGGGCGTCGTCCTGGGCGGACCCGGAACCGGACGCGTCCGCAGAGCCCGAGTCGGGCGCGTCCGCGGACCCCGAACCCAGCGCCCCGGCGGACGACCCGTTCGCCGAGCTGGACGCCGACAGCGCGCCGGCCGACGAGGACCCCTTCGAGTCGATGGGGAGCGGCGACGTCGGCGAGGAGGACGTGTGGGAGGCGCTCGACGAGGGAACCTCGATCGGCGCCGACGCGACCGAGTTCGATGACATCGCCGAGGGCAAGGGGGACGGCGACGCGGGGAAACCCGGATCCGGGATCGGGGGACCGACGCCGGGCCCGGGGACGACCGGTGACGAGCGCGTGGTCGACAAGCGGAGCTACTGCCAGCGCTGTCCGCACTTCGCGGCCCCGCCGGAGACGGCGTGTACCCACGAGGGGACCGAGATCGTCGAGTCGGCCGACTTCTCACGGTTCCGCGTCCGGAACTGCCCGATGGTCGACACGGAGGATCCGACCTTCGACGGCGAGTAACCGGAAGAAGTTTCGGTCGGTCGGTCGAGTGCCCGTCAGAGATTTCTGAACACGTTCAAGTTCGGCCGGCCGATACTGCGCGTATCACGTGACAGCGTCCGAATCGAAGGGGCGACGATCCGTCGAGTTCGGATCGGGGGCGGTCACCGGCGCGATAGGAGATTCGATTACAGTTATCCCGCTCGTCGTCGCGCTGGCGCTGCTGACGGACGTGTCGCTGCCGCACGCGCTCGTCGCGTTCGGCGCGTTCCAAGTCGTCTGGGGGGTCCGGTACGGCCTCCCGGTGTCCGTCGAGCCGATGAAGGCGCTGGCCGCGCTCGCCATCGCGGGCGCGCTCACCTACGCCGAGCTCGCGCTCGCGGGGGTGATCCTCGGCGTCGTCCTCCTCGCGATCGGACTGTCCGGGACGCTCGCGTACGTGGAGCGCTGGATCGGGGAGCCGGTGATCCGCGGCGTCCAGTTCGCGGTGGGGCTCGTCCTCTTGGAGACGGGGATCGAACTCGCGGTCGACGACCCGCTCGTCGCGCTCGTCGGGGTCGCGGTCGCCGCCGCGCTCGCGCTCGCAGGTCACGGGAAGGCGAGCGCGCTGGCCGTCGCCCTCCTCGGCGTCGCGACCGCGCTCGTCGTCGCCGGCGTGCCGACCCCCCGCCTCCCCGGTGCGCCGCCGACGCCCGCGTTCGGGACGGCGCTCACGCGGGCCACCTTCGACGGCGTGGTCGCGCAGCTGGCCATGACCATCGGCAACGCCGCGCTGGCGACCTCCCTCCTCTTCTCGGACCTGCTCGACGCGGAGGTGAACCCCGACGAACTGTCGACGAGCATGGGGATCACGAACCTGATCGCGGTGCCGCTCGGCGGGATCCCCATGTGTCACGGCTGCGACGGGGTCGCCGGCAAGTACGCCTTCGGTGCGCGGACCGGCGGCGCGAACGTCGTCCTCGGCGCCGGCTACCTCGCCGCCGCCCTGTTCGCCACGCCCGCGCTGATCGCGGCGTTCCCGCTGGCGATGCTCGGCGCGCTGCTCGCCATCGTCGCCGTCTCGCTCGCGCGCAACGTCACCGACTCGGGGAACCGCGCGCTCTCGGTCGGCATCGGCCTCCTCGCGATCGTGACGAACCTCGGCGTCGCGTTCCTCGCCGGTATCGCGGTCCATCTCGCGTGGGAGCGGATCGGCGATGGCCATCGGATGCTGGACTGAGTCGCGCGCGAGACACCGGCGGACGACGCGGCTCGCGACCGCCGCTTCACCGACGACGGCCCGCGCTTTCGAGGGCATCGCCGCGGTCCACTAGCATTATAACGGCCGTCGCTGTTGTCTTTCAACAGGTATCGATGGGCGCGAGACGCAACCTTCGATCGCGGCCCGTGCTGTTGGTCGGACTGGCGGTGCTCGTCGTTCTCGCGGGGTGCGGTGGATCGCCGCCGGCCAGGGGACAGACGGTGACGGTCGCCGAGGGGGTCGACCGCGACTGCGACGGGTATCACCAGTCGATTCGGCTCGCGACGAACGTCCGGATCGGCGGGGACTCGCCGGCGGACGGCGACGCGTGGGTCGATCTCTCGTACCGAACCGACGGCGGCGAGTACACGACGATCCGGACGTACGAGGACCTCTCGGGATGGGCGTTCGAGGAAGAGATCGCGCTGTCCGCGTCGGACTTCGGCGGCGAGCGGACTACGGTGGAACTCCGCGCGACCGCGAAGCGGTCGACATTCCTGGGCACGGAGACGGTCAGCGTCGGGACGAGCGAACCGATAAGCGTCGAGCCGCCGAGCGCCGACGAGTCGGAGCTCGAACCGTCGTTCACGCAGGAGCCCGCGGAGCCGAACCGAAGCGAGCCGCTGACGCTGACCGCGGGAACCGGCGAGGCCCAGTGCGCCATCGAGTCCTACGAGTGGGACATCGACGGCGACGGGACGTTCGATCGAACCGGACGTACGGTGACGGTCTCGTACGCGACGGACGGCCGCCGCGACGTGACGCTCAAGGTGACGGACGCGAGCGGCACGACCGAGGCGGTCACGCAGGAAGTGCTGGTCTTTCACGACCCCGACGACGACGGCATAACCACGGCCCGCGAGCGCCGACTGGGGACCGATCCCCGCGACCCGGACACCGACGGCGACCTGTTCGGCGACCGGATCGATCCGGCGCCGACGACGCTGTTCGTCCCCACGGGGCTCCTCCACGTCGTTCTGGCTGCGGCGCTGTATCTCGGCGCCGTGCCGTACCGGGGACGGGTTCAACGGTGGTTCGGCGTCAAGATCGATCGGCTTCGGACGCTCGGTGGGCGGGTCAGATCGCGGGTGACGGACCGACTCGGACGGGTGCGCCGGTGGATCGATCAGCTGTGGTGAACGTTTTTCTGCCGCTGTACCGACGTTCGGGTAAATGCACGTAAGCGAACTCAGCAACCTCGCGGTCGCGGCGGCGACGGGCGTGTTCGCCGGAGGACTCCTGGTCCTGCTGTTCCAGGAACTGCCGACGGTGCCGCTCTCCGGGTCGTACATCCAGCTCCAAGTGCTGCTCTTCTTCGCTTTCGTCGGACTGCTCGCCGCGTTAGCCGTCTACAGCGAGACGGCACAGGGGCGCCTCGTCGTCGCGTTCCTGCTCGCGTGGAGCGTCGCGAGCGTCGTCGGCGTCGTCGCCACGAGGTTCGCTCTCGGATCGGTGCTCCCGTTCACCGTCGCCGCCGTCGTCGCGGGCGGCGGCGGCGTGTTCGCGGGACGGGTCAACGCGTCCGCCCGGCGCGTGCTCTTTCACCTCGCGGCGCTGATCGCGACCGTGCTGTTCGTCTTCGGCGTCATTTTCGTCGGCGTTTCCGTCTACGCGTCGGGCAACCCCGTCCTCGTGGTCCCGTTCGTCGTGCTGGCTGTAGGGTATTTCGCGTCGCTCAGCGGCGTCAGAACGGAACTCGCGGCACTGTGAGAACTCCCTACGAATCGTTCTCGGACGGACGCCGGACTACTCTCGCGTGATCCCGGACGACTTCTCTTGGGCGCGCTGTTCGGCCGACATGGAGTCCTTGCGGTCCTCGTAGCGGGTGATTGCGTCCCGGTTCTCCAAGACGTCCTCGTTGACCTCGTCCTTGACGAGCGCGGCGGAGGCGAATCCGACTTCGATGGAGGCGGTTGCGGTGTCGCCGTCGACGTCGAGTTCGGCGTGGGCGACCGGGTTCGCCTCCGAGGGGACGTCGATGTCGAAGCTGAACTGCGGCGGGTCGTCGACGCTCAGGTCGGGGACGTCGACGACGAGCTCCCCGCCCCGCCGCTCGACGTTCGGGTCTTTAATTTTCGTCGGGAGCTCCTGCATCACGTTGTCGACGGACGCGCCGTTGTCCGGGCGGAGCGTGAGCGTCGGGTTCGTCGCGACGACGCTCCGGGCGTCGCGGATCTGGCCCTCGAAGAAGTCGCCGATACCCCGTCCCGAGCTCTTGTGTTCCATCGTCCCGCCGGCGGCGTCGCTGATCGCCTCGTTGACATCCGGATCGTAGCCGCTCCCGACGCCAGCGGTGTGAATCGTGATGCCCTCGTCGCTCAGGTCCGCCGCCGCGGCACCGTGTTTCTCGGCCGTCGACATTGTGAGCCCGTCGAGCGCGCGCTTGAACGCCGACTCGTTGGTCCGGTTCGGCTGGCCGTCGCTGATGAGCAGGATCCACTCGACCGCGTCGGTCGAGCCGCCGGAGAGGAACCCGCCGCCGCCGCGCATCTTATCGAGAAGCTGCCGCGACTTCTCGAGGCCGTCCATGATGTTGGTGTTGCCGTCGGCCTCAATACCGTCGACGGACGAACTCACGCGGCCGTACCGATTCCCCGCCACGGGATCCGCGACGATGGAAGCGTCGTCGTCGAACTCGACGACGCCGAACTGGTCGTCCGACGAGAGGTGTTCGACCGCCGACTCGACGCCCTGCTTTGCGGCCTCGATGTCGCCCCCGCGCATGGAGTAGCTCGAATCGACGCAGAAGACGACGTGGAGCGGCAGTTCGCCGCGACCTGTGTCGTCCGGGTGGATCTGGAGCTGACAAGCCGTCTCTCCGCCGTCTCTAGGGAGCTCCTCGCGGGAAAGGGTGTAGGACAGTCGGTGACTCATATCGAATTCGTCTGTCGTCGATTTCAATAGTTGTTTCCCCGAGGTGAAGCTGGGGAATTGTTAACTGCGGAGGAATATCAACCAACCCGTATGGATCCGGATCTCGACGCCGACGATCCGTACGACGTACTCGGGCTGTCGAAAGACGCGACCGATGATGAGGTGGATCAGCGCGCCCGCAGCCTCCTGGGCGATTACTCGGACGACCACGCGGCCCGAACGGCGATCAACGAGGCGTACGAGGACATACAGCAGCGGCCCAGTCCGCTTAAAGTGGGCGACACGACGGTCGTCCCGCTCGTCGTTTCCGCGACCCCTGACACGATTTCGGTCGGCGAGGAGGTGACGGTCCGGGTTACTGATCATACAGACGAGGGAGTTCCAGGCGTGATACTCCGGCGAGCCGAAGACGGCTACCGGATGGGGAAGACCGGTGACGACGGCACCGAAACCGTCCGATTCAACGACAGGGGGCTCTTCACACTGGTTGCGAGCAAGATACAGCACCCCGATCCCGATCACGAGTACAAAGACGGCGAGGTAGAAATCACCGTCAGAGCGCGTTCGGCATCCGGGGAGGACCAAGACGCGGACGACTCACACGACGTGGAGAGTTCAAGCGAAGCGACTGAGGACGAGGTGCGAAGGTTCGTCCGCGGCCTGTTGGACGAGTATCCGGACGAATACGCCGCTCGGGCGGCCATCAACGAGGCGTTCGAGGAGATCCAGAAACGCCCCAGCCCCGTCGAGGTTGGCGACACCACGGTCGTTCCGCTCCATATCTCCGTGACGCCGGATACGATTTCGGTCGGTGAAGAGGTGACTGTCCGGGTTACCGATCACGCGGGCGACGGCGTTCCCGGCGTGGGCCTACAGCGATCGGGAGACCGTCGGCGGGTCGGGAAGACCGGCGACGACGGTACCGATACCGTCCGATTCAACGAGGCGGGTACCCACACAATCCTCGCGAGCAAGACACGGCGTTCCGATTCCGACCACGAGTACAGAGACGACGAAGTCAAGGTCCGCGTCGAAGAGAGCTGACGGTCACTCCGACGCGGCGTCCCGGCGATCGCCTCAGTCAGTTGATCGGACCGAAAAGGTATTCCACCTCTCGCCGAACAGTCGTATCGATGGCCGGGGAGGACCTGAACGCCAACGACCCGTACGACGTGCTGGGGCTCTCGCGCGGCGCGACCGAAGACGAGGTGGAGAACCGCGCCCGCAGCCTTCTGGACAAGTACGACGGCGACCACGACGCTCGGGAGACGATCAACGAGGCGTTCGAGGAGATCCAGCAGCGTCCCAGTCCCGTCGAGGTCGGCGACACGACGGTCGTGCCGCTCCTCGTCTCCGCGACTCCGGACACGGTCTCGATCAGAGAGGAGGTGACCGTCCGGGTCACCGATCACACTGACGACGGCGTTGCCGGCGTGGGGTTACAGCGACCAGAGGAGGGCGATAAGCGGATCGGGAAGACCGACGACGACGGCACCGAAGTGCTTCAATTCAACTCCCCGGATACTGTCACAATCGTCGCGAGCAAGAACCAACATCCCGATCCCGACCACGAGTACAAAAACGGCGAGGTCGAGGTGGAGGTTGAACGCCAGAGCGGGTCGCTCTCCTTCGCCGCCTGTCCCGACGCAGTCGAGGTCGACGAGGAGTTCGCGGTCCGGGTCGTCGACTCCAACGGCAACCCGCAGGGGGACGTGACGGTCACGACCGACGCCGGGTCCTCGACGTCGACCGACGGGAACGGCGAGGCGACGCTGACGGCCGACCGCGTCGGCGGGCTCACCGTCGAGGCGTCCAAGCCGCCGACGTCGTCGAAGGAGTTCGCGGACGCCGAGGCGACTGTCTCAGTCAAACAGCGGCAGGTCGACCTGCGCTTCGACCAGTCGCCGACGCGGCTCTCTGTCGACGCGCGCGGGACGTTCAAGGTGATCGACGAGGATGGGTCGCCGGTTCGCGGAGTGACCGTCTCGGTCGGTTCGGCCGGCGGGACGACCGACAACGACGGCGAGGTAACGCTCTCGTTCGGCGACGTCACGCCCGGGACGCGAACTGTGACGGCCTCGAAGGGAGACACCGGAGGGCTCACCTTCACGGACGCCCGCACCGAGGTCGAGGTGACGAAGCGGACGAGCGATCTGGAGATCCGACCGCTCGACTCGCCGGTCGTCGGCGACTCAGTCCGTTTCGAGGTCACCGCGGACGGGGACGGCGTCCAGCACGCAACCGTCCGGTCATTCGACGGCGATGTCGCCGAGACGGACGGCGACGGCGTCGCGCGCCTGACGTTCGACTCCTTCGGGAAGACGACCGTCGTCGCCTCGAAATCTGACACCGAGCAGACGGTGTACGGACAGGGCTCGTGTTCCGTCGACGTCGAGCGGACCACGGAGCAGCTCCGGATCTCGGAGTACGACTCCACCGAGGACGGCCGCGACATCGAGGCGGGCGACGACGTCGTCGCGAAGGTGATTTCAGTCGGCGGCGGTCCGGTCGAGGGCGCGACCGTCGAGGCCGAGGACGGGACGTCGGCCGAGACGGACGACGACGGTCGGGCGACGGTGACGTTCACCGGCCAAGGGCGAAAACGGCTCACGGCGTCGAAGACGTCCGACGAACGCGCCAGCTACGAGAGCCACACGGAGCACGTGGACGTCAAACAGCGGACGAAGGAGCTGTTCTTAGAGAGCGTCAACGCCCCGCGATCGGTCTCCGCGGGCGACTCGGTCACGTTCCGCGTCGTCGACGAACTCGGCAACGAACTGGCCGACACGACCGTCTACGCGAAAGACGAACGCGACCAGCGCAAGGAGACGGACGGGAACGGCGAGGTCACCTTCGAGTTCGACGTCGACAGCCCCCAGTTCATCGAGGTGTACGCACGTCCCGACACCGACCAGTTCGACCGCTACGACAGCGAGACGATCCGGGTGACGCCGTAACGGGATTTCCGCCGGTATCAGATTCGGATCTGCCCACCTAAAGATTATTGTGGGTTGGCAGATATATCGGCTTGTCTCATGCAAATCGGAGTAGACCTCGGCACGACGAACAGCGTCGTCGCCAGACTTGACGAGAACGGCGATCCCGAGATTCTGGAGAACGAGCGCGGCGAGCGCAAGACGCCGTCAGTCGTCCAGTTCCCCGACGACGGCGGTGTCACCGTCGGAACGACCGCCAAGAACAACCGGATGACAGCGCCCGACCGCACGGTCCAGCGGGTCAAGCGACACATGGGCGACGAGGACTGGGCCGTCGAGATCGACGGCGAGGAGTGGGGTCCAGAGGCGATCTCGGCCGAGATACTCAAGAAGCTCGTCGAGGACGCCGAAGAGGCAGCGGGCGAAGACGTCGAGGACATCGTCGTCACCGTCCCGGCGTACTTCGGACCGAAGGAACGGAACGCGACCGTCAACGCAGCCAAGATCGCCGGGTTCGATGAGGAGAACGTCGAGCTACTCAACGAGCCGACCAGCGCGTGTCTCCGCTACGGGATCGGTGATACCGATGCCGGGACCGTCTTCGTCTACGACATGGGCGGCGGGACGTTCGACGCGACGCTGATGAACGTGACCCCCGACGGCGGGTTCGAGGTCGAGGGCGTCAAGGGCGGTCAGCGGCTCGGCGGCGAGGACTTCGACGACGAGCTGTACGACCACGTGCGGGGCGAGATGATCGACGCCGGGCACCCGGACCCGGAGGACAACAGCGCGCTGAAATCGGACATTTACCAGAAAGTGACCGACCTGAAACACGACGTCTCGCAGGCCGAGTCCGGGTCAGTCGCCATCATGGTCGGTCCCGGAGACACGTTCAACATCGACCTCACGCGGGACGAGATCGACCGGATGACCGAACACCTCGTCGACGAGACGTTCGACTACGTCGACGCGCTGTTCGACCACGAGAAGGTCGACGCTACGAAAGAGGACGTAGACGAACTACTGCTCGTCGGCGGGTCGACACGGATACCGAACATCCAGGAGCGCGTCGAGGACTACTTCGGCATGGAGCCGTCGAAGGGGGTCGACCAAGACTACGTCGTCGCCGAGGGCGCCGCCCTCCAGACGGAACTCGAACCGCAAGGCGGCGGTGACGGGGGAGAAGGAGACGGCGACGGCGACACCAGCGGCAAGATCGTCCTCCCGCGGGACATCGGACTGAAGACGGTCGATCCCGACAGCGATAAGGAGACGTTCGAGATGATCCTCTCGGAGCAGACCTCTGTCGAGGCCTCCGAGTCGAAACGCGGGTTCCGCAAGGTCGACAAGCAGTCGCCGAAGATCACCATCGAGATTCTGGAGGGTGGAAAGGCCCTCGCGGAGGAGAACGACAAGCTCGGCGAGTTCGAACTGAAGAACCTCGATGAGGGGTCGGATCCCGAGTTCGAAGTGACATTCACCGTCGACGAGGAGGGGAAACTCCACGCTGAGGCGACGAACCTCGACACCGGGCGGACGGCTGAGACGACGCTGGAGATCGGTCTCACGCAACAGGAGATCGAAGACCAGATCAAGCGGAGCGAAGAGAAGCACGTAGACACGGTCACGAGAGACTGACGTTCGCACGTTCCAGACCGCGCGGGGACCGTTTCCCGCATACAACCGGTTTCCATGACAGACACGAACTCTACCCCCCTCGGACTCGGGATCGACTTTCGAGCGACGGGTATCGCCGCCGCGCTCAGCGACGGACGGGAGGCGGAGCCGCTCGCGGGACCGACCGGTGAGCCGCGCTCGCCCCCTGAGCTACACGCGACGGAGGACGGCGTCCGCGCCCGACCGCCCGGATTCGAGCCGGAGCCGAACCGGCGAATCCCCGTCCTCCCGCAGTACGGAGATGGACGGCCGGAGTACCTCTCTGGCGACACCGCCCGGTTCGAGCTCGAGGTCGAATCGCTGTTCGCCGACCTGATCGACGGGTGGCGAGAGAGCGCGCCGTCGGCGCTTGAAACCGAAGGCCTGAACGGGGAACTGCCCCCGGACGCCGTGGTCTCGGTTCCCGGGGTCTACGACGCCGAGGACCGCGCCACCGTCTCCCGTGCGCTCGAAGCGGCCGGGATCGACGTCGGCGCCGTCGTCAGGGCCCCGGTGGCCGTCGCCGCCGCCGAGTTCCCCGCCATCTCGGAGCCGCAGCTGTTGGTCGTCGTCGACATCGGCTCCCACTGGTTCGACGCGGCGCTGGTCCGCGTCGACCCCGACGAGGCGACCTACCGCGTGGTGTCGCGGGTCAGCGAGGCGGGCATCGGCCGCGACGCGATGGAGGAGTCGCTCGCGGAGTGGGCCATCGAGCGGACCGCCCGCGAGGAGAACCGCCGCGTGACCTACGACGAGAACTCGATCGAACACCTCCGCGCAGCGACCGGCGACGCCCTTGAGGCTGTCACGAACGACACCGACGGCTCGATCGCCGCCGACGAGGTGCCCGGCCTGACGGCCGACGACGGGCGCACGTTGGGCGTCGACGTCGACGTGGACATGTCCGACGCGTACGAGGCGATCGAGCCCGTCGAGAAGGCGGTCATCGCGCGGCTCCGGGACCTCTTCGACACCGCCGACGTCGGCCGGTCGGACGTGGACAGAGTGTTGGTCGCCGGGCCGGGAGTCGACCCGATCCCGGTGTCGAACGCCGTTTCCGGCTTCCTCGACCGACCGCTGAGCGAGCCTCGACTCGGCGGGCGGGAAACGGCCCCGGTTCGGGGGGCGGCGCTGCTCGCCAACCAGCTTCGGAAGACCGGCGAGTCGCCGGTTCGATCGGACACCCTCGACAGGGACGTCGGCGTGCTCGTCCCGACCGGGGAGGGCACGACCTTCGAGACGGTCGTACCGGGATCCGTCCCCGTCGGTAGTTCCCGGGAGGTGACCCTCAAGACGACGCGGGACGACCAGACGCGAGGCAGCGTGACGGTGGCGAGCAGACACCGGGGTTCCGGCGAAGTCACGGCGGAGGGGTCGTACGAGATAGCCGGCATCCCGCCGCGGCAGGCCGGCGAGGGGCGCGTCACGCTGTCCGTGACGGCTCGCTCCGACGAGGAGGGCGGCATCGAGGTAACCCCGTCGATCCAGTCCGACGGCGACGCGACCCCCTCTCTCGACTCACCGACGGAAACGGGGCCGCGGCTCACGCGCCTCGAAGCAGACCCGTCGGAGATCGAGACGTCCGCCGCGGACGACGCGACGCTCGCGACTCGCGCGGAGACCGACGGCGACCCCATCGAGGACCTCTCGCCGCGGTCGATTCTGGGGCGGATCATGAGCGTCCGGTACAATCTCTGGCACACGGCTCAGGCGGACGCCACCCTCGACCCATCCGACGTGGAGAACCTCCTCAAGGAGTTCACCGGCGGTATGCGCCGACTCGGCGTCGAACCGATAGCACCCGAACCCGGCGACGAGAAGGACCTCGGGGAACACACAGTCTGGGATACTCATCCCTCCGAACAGCCCGACGGAACGGTGTTGGAACTCCGCAAGCCGGGATACCGCATCGGCGACTTCGTCGAACAGACGGCCGACGTCATCGTCAGCAAGGGCGAACCGGAGACGACAGACGAGCAGTCCGCAGAGGACATCGAAGCGACCGCCGACGAATCCGAAACGAGTACCGCCGAGCGCGAGGGGGAAACCACCGAAGATGCCGAATCGACCGACGACGAACCGCCGGAGTCCACGGCCGAATCGGGATCGACCGAGGGGCGTCCACGCGGTGAGTCGTCGACCGAACGGACCTCGGCGGACGAGGCCCGGACCGAAGGGGACACTCCCGATTCGAGAGCGCGCGACGAAGACCGCTGACGCCGCCGCCGAGCCGGCCGCTGACCTGAATTGAGGCGCTAAGGCCCCTTCCTCAACGAACGAGCGAAGAGAGTGAGTAGGGAGGGATACAGCACCGCACGGTTCTCAAACACGTTCGACGCTCGGCCCACAGACCCACGCAATCGAAACAACCATACGCATAGATACGCATAATACGTATGTAGTGAGGCGGAAGAACATCACCATCCGC
>NZ_JBZVGZ010000031.1:0-35894 GCF_058630335.1 Halorubrum sp. SD41 | reverse complement strand
CTCTCTTTCCCCCCGGTCCCCTTCCCCCCTCTTTGCGTTCTCCTCCGCCGGCGCCCCCCCCCACGGGGGCTGCCCCTTTGAGCCCCACCCCGCCCCGCACGGCCCCGCACCTCACACCTCCCCAGCCTCGTCAGTCGCCTCCGCTTCGCTCCGGCGACTGACTCCCTCGCACGGGCTCCTCGCGCCCTGTCGGGCGCTCGGAGGCGCGCGCCACCGCAGTTCGGTTTATAAGTGTTCGTCGCCCGCTCGGACTCGAACTCTCCGTTTCACCACTGTATCCCGATACCGTCAAACCGGCCCGGTACCGGCGGGGTTTTTCCTCGTCGCCGCGCAGGTGTTCGTATGGAGCTGTTCGCGGTTCCGGACCTCCCGGAGATCCGGGAGGGAGACGACCTCGCGGCCATGATCGACGAGCGCGTCGACCTCCGCGCCGAGGACGTGGTCGTCGTCGCCAGCACGGTCGTCTCGAAGGCGGAGGGCCGCGTCTTCGACCTCTCGGACTTCCCGGCGAGCCCGCGAGCGGAGGCGGTCGCCGACCGGCTCGCGGAGATTTCGGGAGAGGAGAAGGACCCGCGCTTCGCGCAGGCCGTCATCGAGGAGTCGACGGAGCTCCTCATGGAGGCCCCCTTCCTCCTCACCGCGACGCGCTTCGGCCACATCGGCGTCAACGCCGGGATCGACCGCTCGAACGTCCCCGACGGCGACCTGCTGCTGCTCCCGGAACGCCCCTCGGAGAGCGCGGAGCGCATCCGCGAGGGGCTCGCGGCCGACCGCGTCGTCGTCAGCGACACCTGCGGGCGCCCGTTCCGCCACGGCCAGCGCGGCGTCGCGATCGGCTGGGCCGGCCTGCCCGCCAGCCGCGACTGGCGCGGAGAGACGGACCGCGACGGCCGCGAGATGGGCGTCACCGTCCAGAACGTGATCGACGAGCTCGCCGCGGCCGCCAACCTCGTCGCGGGCGAGGGCGACGGGGGCACCCCGGTCGTCGTCGTCCGCGACTGGGAGTTCGGCGACCACGACGGCTCGGACAACCACTTCCGCGAGGTCGAGGGCGACTTCGTCCGGCAGGCCCTGCGGGAGTGGACCTTCGACGAATGACCATGCTCGGCATCGAACTCACCCCCGAACACGAGATGTCCCGCCTCGTCGACCTCGGCGTCCGCGCCGAGGACGCCGGCTACGACGCCGTCTACTCGACGTGTCACTACAACAACCGCGACCCGTGGGCGTTCCTCTCGCGGCTCGCGGCCGCCACGGACTCCGTCCGGCTCGGTCCGGGCGTCGCGAACCCCTACGAGACCCACCCCGCGACGCTCGCCTCGAAGGTCGCCACCCTCGACGAGGCGTCCGAGGGGCGCGCCGTCTTCGGCCTCGGGCCAGGTGACCCCTCGACGCTGGCGAACCTCGGGCTCGAAGACGAGCGCGGGCTCCGCCCCGTGTTGGAAGCGTTCAAGACCGCCCAGAAGCTCTGGGCCGGCGAGCGCGTCGACCACGAGGGGACCTTCGACGCGACGGACGCGGGGCTCAACTACGAGCCCCCGCAGGGCGCCGCGATTCCGGTCCACGTCGGCGGCGAGGGGCCGCACATGTGCCGGATGGCCGCGAAGCACGCCGACGGGCTGCTGTACAACGGGTCGCACCCGAAGGACCTCGCGTGGGCCCGCGAGCAGGTCGACGACGGCCTCGCCGACAGACCCGACCGTCGGGGCGAGTTCGACCTGATGGCGTACGCCGCGGTCTCGGTCGCCGAGGACGAGACCGCCGCCCGGGAAGCCGCCCGCCCGCCGGTCGCCTTTATCACCGCGGGCGCCGCGCCGCCCGTCCTGAAGCGCCACGGGATCGACTCGGACGCGGCGGCGGAGATCGGCGACCGCGTCTCGGCCGGCGAGTTCTCCGCCGCCTTCGAGCGCGTGACGCCGGCGATGGTCGACGCGTTCTGTATGGCCGGCACCCCCGAGACCGTCCGCGAGCGCGCCGCGGCCGTCGCCGACCACGCCGACGGGCTCGTGGTCGGGTCGCCGCTCGGCCCGGACTTGGAGAGCGCCGTCGACCTCGCGGCCGAGGCGGTCGACGGGCTCTTTTGAACGGCCGCGACGGCCCCTTCCGATCGGCCGTGACGACTTCGTCGACCCCTCCCGCGCCGCCGGCGGATTCTCACCCCGTGACAATCGAGAATCGCTCCTGATAACCCCGGCGGGAGGTTCATATGGCGTTCTCATCGAGGTCCGAACATGTCCACGACACGACAGCGCCGCCCGGGGATACGCGGGCGGTACGAGGCCCTCCTGTGGCGGACGATGGACGCGCTCGGCGTCACGGAGTCGATAGAGCGCAAGGTCGTCACGGCGGTCGGCATCCAGTTCCTCGTCACCGTCGGTATCTTCCTCACCCAGTTCGTCCTCGTCGGCACCGCCGCGTACGTCGTCTCCGGGGCCCTGTTCGTCGGCGCGGTCGTCGCCATCTACAACACGCTGCTCATCGTCCGCCGCGACTTTGTCGCCCCGATCCGGGCGCTGGAGCGCGAGGCGGAGGCGATCGCCGCGGGGGAGATCGGAGGGACGAGCGGGGTCGACGGAGCGAACGGCGGCGACGGGGCCGATCCGTCGAGCGACGACGCCGCGGCCGCCCTCGATCCGACCCAACCCGACGAGGTGGGCAGCCTCGTCGGCGCGTTCGGCGAGGTCCACGGCTACCTCACCACCGTCTCGGCGCAGGCGGAGGCGCTCGCGGCCCAGGAGTTCGACGACCCGGCGCTCGACGAGGAGGTTCCCGGCTCCTTCGGCGAGTCGCTCGACGAGATGGCCGAGAACCTCGCCGCCTACACGGCCGAGCTGGAGGCGCTCGTCGACGCCTTCGGCGACGCCGCGGAGCGCGCGCAGGACGGCGACCTGACGGCGACCATCGACGCGGACGCGCTGGCGACCGACGAGGACCGGTACGCCGAGCTCGTCGACAACTACAACCGGCTCGTGGCGACCCTCGGCGAGACGCTCGGCGACGTCGGCGCGTTCACCGCCGACGTGGCCGGCACCGCGGACGACGTGCGCGCGAGCATGGACGAGGTCGACGACGCGAGCGGCGAGGTCGCCCGCTCGGTCCAGGAGATCTCGGACGGCGCCGCCGAGCAGACCGACGAGCTGGAGGCGATCGCCGGCGAGATGAACACGCTGTCCGCGACGGTCGAGGAGATCGCGGCCAGCGCGGACGACGCGGCCGAGACGGCCCGCGACGCGGCCGAGCGCGGTCGCTCCGGGCGCGAGGAAGCGGCCGAGGCGATCGCGGAGCTGGAGGCGCTCGAATCCCGGATCGGCGAGACGGCGGCCGCGGTCACCGACCTCGCGGAGCGGGTCGGCGAGATCGACGAGATCGCGGCCGTGATCGACGAGATCGCGGAGGAGACCAACCTGCTCGCTCTGAACGCCTCCATCGAGGCGGCGCGCGCCGACGGCTCCGGCGACGGGTTCGCGGTCGTCGCGGACGAGGTGAAGTCGCTCGCCGAGGAGACCCGCGAGTCCGCGGCGGAGATCTCCGGCCGGATCGAGGAGGTACAGACCGCCTCCGCGGAGACCGCGGCCGACGCGGAGGAGATGGAGACGCAGGTCGCGGAGGGCGTCGAGACGATCGAGTCGACGCTGCGGGAGTTCGAGGGAGTCGTCGAGGACGTGACGACGGTCGACGAGACGGTTCAGGAGATCAGCGACGCGACCGACGACCAGGCGCGCACGACCCAGGAGGTCGTCGACATGGTCGACGGCGTCGCGTCCGTGAGCAGACAGACCGCGACCGAGGCGGAGACCGTCGCGGCCGCGGCCGAGGAGCAGACCGCGACCGTCTCCGAGGTGACGGGACAGGTCCACACGCTCTCGGACCAGTCCGACGAGCTGCTCGCGCGGCTGAACGAGTTCGAGGTGCCGGACGGCTCGGGCGGGGCCGCGACCGCGGTCGGAGGGTCGGCGAGCGGTTCCGGGACGCGATCGGCGACGGGCGCCGACGACTGAGGAAGGGACCGATCGAACCGCCCGTTTTTTGTTTCTACTCGGAGCGGCCGCGACCGCCGAGCGAGGGGAGGTTCACGCCGATTTCGCCGAGCAGCGCGCCGACCGCTGCGTACCCGAGCGCCCCGACGGAAGCGACGATCAGCACCTGGCCGACGACGACGAGCAGCGCCGACAGCGGGTCGCCCGCGCCGAGGATCAGGTCGTTCAGGAAGATGTCGACGAACCGGCCGACGTCGCCGACCAGCCGCGAGACGAAGTCGATGAGCGCGATCATGTGCGGCGTTTGGACCGGGGGGTACTTGGGTGTTGAGTTCGCGGCGGCGATTCGCCGGTCGAGTCGCGAACGGGGCGACGGCTACGCCTCCGAAGCCGTCGTCTCCGTCGTTTCCGAAGCCGTCGCCGCCTCGTCGGCGCGCGCGTACCGCAGCGCCCAAGCGATCAGAACCGCCTGAAACGGCAGCCGAATCAGCGCCGCGAGCCGCGCCGGCCCGACGAGCCGGTCCGGGACGAGGTCGTTCAGCGTGTCGCTCCGGGAGAGGTGGACGTTCGCCGGGAACACCGCGACGAGGAGGGCGACGATCCCCCACGCGGACGGGCGTCGCGTCCGCGGGATCGCGACCCCGATCCCGAGGAGTATCTCGGCGATTCCGGAGAGGTACACCAGGCTGACCGGTCGCGGGAACGACGGCGGTATCGCCTCGGCGAAGCGCTCGGGGATCAGGAAGTGCGCGATCCCGGCGGCGACGTACGTCGCGCCCATCAGCGGCGCGAGCGAGCGTTCGGACTCCGTTCCGTCTGCGTCGGTCATACGTCGCCACACGAGCGGGAGGCGTATCAGTCCTCGCCGGCGGGCGCCGAGAGCGAGCCGACTCGCGCGGCGCGTGGGCGCACCGGAGGTTCCGGGAACCGAACGTCTTAGGGACGGCCGAGCCTTAGCCGCCCGTAATGAACACGTTGTTCTGGGTGCTTACGGGGGTCCTCGCGTACTCCGCGGTCGCGATGTGGCTGCGGAACCGGGGGGTCCTCCCGGACGCGTTCAGGGTCTCGGGACCGGTGTTGACCCTCCGGACGCTCCGCGGGCGGGCCTTCCTCGGCCGACTGGCGGCGCCGAAGCGGTTCTGGCGCGCGGTCGCCAACCTCGGGCTCGGGGGGGCCCTGGTGGCGATGGTGGCGTCGTTCGCGCTCATCCTCTCGTCGGCGATGTCAGCGTTCTCGAACGCGCAGCCCTCCGCGATCCAGCAGCCGCAGAACTTCCTCATTATCCCCGGCGTCAACGACTTCCTCCCGCTGTCGGTCGCGCCCGAGATCGTCGCCGGCCTCGCCGGCGCGATGGTGGTCCACGAGGGCGCGCACGGCCTGCTCTGCCGGGTCGAGGACATCGACATCGACTCGATGGGGCTCGTCTTCTTCGCGCTCCTCCCGGTCGGCGCGTTCGTCGAGCCGGACGAGGAGGCGACCCAGGAGGCGTCCCGCGGCGCCCGCGCCCGGATGTTCGCGGCCGGCGTCACCGCGAACACGGTGCTGACGATCGTCGTCTTCGCGCTCCTCTTCGGCCCCGTCGTCGGCGCGATCTCGCCCGCCGCCGGCTACGCGGTCGGCGAGGTGAACCCCGGCTCCCCGGCGGCCGCGGCCGACCTCTCGCAGGGCGACCGGATCGTCGAGGTGGCGGGGACGCCGATCGAGACGAGCGGCGAGTTCGAATCCGCGATCGCCGACGCGGGCGAGTCGGTCGCGCTCACCGTCGACGACGGCGAGACGCGGGAGACGGTGACCGTCGACCGCGAGCTACAGGTGGTCGGATCAGCCGGCGGTAACCCCCTCGGCGTGACGATCGAGGAGCAGCCGGTGACGATCGCGGCCGTGAACGGCGAGCCGGTCGCCACCGAGTCCGACTTCTTCGACGCGGTCGGCGGCGACGAGCGCGCGACGCTGACGGTGACGGGGAACGCGACCGTCCTCGACCAGGTCCGGGACGCGCCCGGCGCCGAGAACGCCTCGGGCGTCGAGACGGCCGACGGCGAGGGCGCGGTCACCGTTCCCGACGCCCCGATCGGCGCGTACGTCCTCGGCGTTCAGGAGGACGGCCCGATCCACGACGCGGGCGCCCCCCTCGGCGAGCCGCTGACGATCGTCTCCGTCGACGGCGAGCGCGTCGTCGACAACGAGGCGCTCTCGGCGGTCCTCGGCGAGCGGGAGCCGGGCGAGACCGTCCCCGTCACGGTGTACGATGCCGACGGCGAGCGCACCACGTACGA
Source organism: Halorubrum sp. SD41 (assembly GCF_058630335.1). Lineage (NCBI taxonomy): Archaea > Methanobacteriati > Methanobacteriota > Halobacteria > Halobacteriales > Haloferacaceae > Halorubrum > Halorubrum sp. SD41. The sequence goes on along the minus strand of NZ_JBZVGZ010000031.1, from coordinate 29,641 downwards.
CGTGGAACTCGCCGCGCACCCGAACCGCGGCGGCGGGTTCATCGGCGTGAGCGTCTTCCCCGGGACGAGCGGGCTCGCGCTCGACGACGTAGGCGTCACCGAGTACCCCGCCGGCGCGTACCTCGAACTGCTCGGCGGCGACGGCGGTCAGGAGGCCGCGGACGGGCTCCCGCTCGGCGGGGTCACCGAGTCGCCGCTCGGCTTAGTGTTCGTCGCGCTCATCCTCCCGCTCGGTAGCCTCTTCGGGCTCCCGTTCAACTTCGCGGGGTTCACCGGCGAGCTGACCAACTTCTTCGTCGTCGAGGGGCCGCTGGCGGCGCTCGGCGGCGGGACCTTCCTGCTCGCGAACCTCCTCTTCTGGTCGGGGTGGATCAACATCCAGCTGGCGCTGTTCAACTGTCTCCCCGCGTTCCCGCTCGACGGCGGTCGCATCCTCCGGATGGTCGCCGAGGCGGTGATCAGCCGCGTCCCGATCAGCGACCGACACGCCGCGGTGCGGACGATCACGGTCTCGTCCGGCCTCGTCATGCTGGCCGGGCTGATCGCGATGATCTTCGGCAACCAGATCCTCACCGCGCTCGGGGTTATCTGAGGCGGTGGCGTGTGCCTCCGAGCGCCCCTCGGGCGCGAGGAGCACGCGCGAGGGAGTCGCTGGCTCCCGGAGCGAAGCGGAGGGTGCCAGCGACGAGGCTGGGGAGGCGTGAGGTGCTGTGCGGCGCGGGGTGGGACTCAAAGGGGCAGCCGCGAGGACGGCGCAGGCGACGTAAGCACTGGAAGGAGCGAGCAACGCGAGCGACTGAAGCGCGTGGTTCGAGAGGGCTTCGCTCTCTCGTCATCACGAGACGCCTTTGGCGTCTCGAACGACAACGAGCGTGCGCCGTCCTCGCGGCTGGGGCTTTGGGGGTTGTCTCCGTCGATCCGCGATCAGGCATTTATAAACGATCGACTGGAGCTTTGGAGGTTGTCTCCGTCGATCCGCGGTTAGGTATTTATAAACGAGCGGCTGACCCTTTCGAGATCGTCACCGCGTCGTCGATCACGTATTGATAGCCGACAGCGACACACAACCCGATTTATAAGTGATCGATCAATCACACCGGTTCATACACCCTCGCTACCGTTCGCCGCCGTTTCCGTACCGCGCGAGATACGTCGGAATCCTCTCTGTTGAAGAGTCGTAACAGACCGAGGGAAACCGGTTTCCCCCGCCGACGCGACGAACCCGTATGACCCACTCGCGGACCGTCGAACTCGAAGGTCACATCATCGACAGCGGCACGATGCAGCGCTGCTTCGGCGCGGTGATGGACCTCGGCGGCTCGTTCGACGTCGAGCAGTTCGACGTCGGGAAACACGAGACCGAGGAGTCGTACTGCCGGCTGACCGTCTCGGCGGACGACCCCGAGACGCTGCGGGACATCCTCCACGAGCTCCACCAGAACGGGGCGGTACTGGAGGACCCGTCCGAAGTGGACCTCGTCGCGGCGCCCGCCGACAAGGTGGTCCCGCCGAACTTCTACTCGACGACGAACCACCCGACCGAAGTGTTGTACGACGGCGAGTGGATCGACGTCGAGCGGATCGAGATGGACTGCGCGCTGGTGATAGAGCCGGACGGCGGCCCCGACGGCTCCCCGCGCGCCCACACTAAGACGCTCAACGCGGTCGAGGCGGGCGACCTCGTCGCGACCGATCAGTCCGGGATCCGGGTGAACCCACCGGAGCGCCCGCGGAGCGGGGGCGGCGCATTCGGGTTCATGCAGGGCGGCGTCTCCGCGGAGCGCCCCTCGGAGTCGACGATCCGCGAGGTCGCCGAGGAGCTGCGCGCGGTGAAGGAGGACGGCGGCAACGTGATGGTCGTCGCCGGCCCCGCGGTGATCCACTCGGGGGCCGGCGACGCGCTCGCGGACTTGGTCGCCGCGGGCTACGTCGACGCGCTCTCGGCGGGCAACGGGTTCGCGACCCACGACCTGGAGCGCTCGATCTACGGCACCTCGCTCGGCATGAACGTCGAGACGCTCGAACACCCGCGGAAGGGCCACAAACACCACATCTGGACCATCTCGGAGATCATCCGGGCGGGCGGGATCGAGGCCGCCGTCGAGGACGGGATCGTCACGGAGGGGGTGATGTACGAGTGCGTCGCGAACGGCGTCGACACCGTCCTCGCGGGGTCGGTCCGCGACGACGGCCCGCTCCCGGACACGATCACCGACGCGGTGGAGGCGCAGGACGCCATCCGCGAGCAGGCCCACGAGGCCGACCTCGTGATCATGCTCGCGACGCTGCTCCACTCCGTCGCGGTCGGGAACTGCCTCCCGTCGACGACGAAGACCGTCTGCGTCGACATCAACCCCGCCACCGTCACCCAGCTGCTCGACCGCGGCTCGGCGCAGGCGATCGGGATGGTCACCGACATCGGCACCTTCGTCCCGACGCTGGCGGAGTTCGTGCTGGAGGGGGACGACGCGTGACCCCCGAAATCCGCCCCTACGACCGCGAGCGCGACGCGGACGACCTCTACGAGCTGAAGCGCGCCTTCGAGCGCGGCCTCGGCGCGAACACCGGCGGCGACGGGAAGGCGGCCGCCTACGAGGGGAAGCTCACCGACGCGTACCGCGACCGCTGGCTCGACTGGGTCGACCGCTGCGTCGCCGACGACGAGCGGTGCGTGACCGTCGCGGTCGAGGAGACCGAGGGATCCGGGAGCGAGGTCGTCGGCTACGTCTTCGTCCTCCCCGAGCGCACCGCGATGATCTGGGACGCGGCGGTGGTGAACGAGATATTCGTCGCCCCCGAGCACCGCGGCGCCGGCGTCGCCGACGACCTGATGGACGCCGCGCTCGCGCTCGCGGCCGACCAGGACCTCCCGCTCGACCGTATGGTCCTCGACGTCGACCCGGCGAACGAGCGCGCGAAGGGGTTCTACGACCGCCACGGCTTCGAGCCGTGGGGGGAGATGGTCGCGCGCCCGCTCGACGAGTCCTGAGGGGCGACCCAGTCCGCGCCCGGTCCCGCAACGGTTCCGACTCCCGAAGCTACAAGCGCGCGCGACCGCTCTCGACGGCCGTGATACAGATCGGGATCGTCGGCTGCGGCGTCATCGGGAACCGCCTCGCGGCCGCGATAGACGACCACGACCGGTACGAGCTGGCGGCCGCCTGCGACCTCGACGCGGACCGTGCGGCGTCGCTCGCGGCCGACCACGGCACCGACCGCACCGCGACGACGACCGACCACGCCTCGCTCGTCGAGCGCGACGACCTCGACGCCGTCTACGTCGGCGTGCCGCCGCTGGCCCACCGCGAGGTCGTCGCCGACGCGCTCGCGGCCGACAAGCACGTGATCTGCGAGAAGCCTATCGCGGCCGACGCGGCGACGGGGGGCGAACTCGTCGCGCTCGCCGAAGAGAGCGACCGCGTCACGGCCGTGAACCTCCCGTTCCGCTACACGCCGGGGTTCGTCCGCCTGCGGGAACTCGTCGCCGACGGCGCGATCGGCGACCCCCGAAGGGTCGAACTCCGGTTCCGGTTCCCGCGGTGGCCCCGCGAGTGGCAGGACGTGGCGTGGCTGGAGTCGCGCGAGCAGGGTGGCCCCCTGCGCGAGGTCGGGACGCACTTCCTGTTCGGCGTCCAGGAGCTGTTCGGCCCGATCGAGAGCGTCTCGGCCGATGTCGGCTACTCGGGGCCGGACACTTACGAGGACGACGTGGTCGGGACCTTCCGGGCCGACGGCGTTCGGGGGACGCTCGACCTGCTGTGCGACCACGAGGGCGAGGAGGAGAACGCGATCACCGTCGTCGGCGACGAGGCGGCGCTGTCGCTGACGGCGTGGCACCGGCTCGTGCGGAACCGCGGGCGCGACGACGAGGAACCGCTCGTCGACGAGCGCGGCGACACCGTGAGCGCGCTCCTGACCGAGTTCGCGGCCGCCGTCGACGACGACGGCGGCGACCTCGTCTCCTTCGCAGAGGCGACGCGCGTTCAGGAAGTGCTCGACGCGATCCACGCCTCGGAAGGGGACCGGATTCACCTCGGTGCGGACGGCGAGAGATAACCCGACCGCGGAGTCGCGGCCCGGGAACGCCCGGCAGGAGTTATGTGTCTCACGGACCGATCTCCGCGTATGAGCTACCTCGTTGCGACCGACGGGTCGACGGAGAGCGACGAAGCCGTCCGGTACGCGGCGCGTCAGGCGGTCGCGTTCTACGAGACGCTCGAGATCGCCCACGTGTTGACCCCGGACTCGGAGCTCGTCGACGGGACGATCGTCCTCCCGGGAGAGGAGGCCGCCGTCGAGGCCGGACAGGGGGTCTTAGAGAGCGCCCGGAACATCGCAGAGGAGGCGGTCGGCGACGAGTCGGTCGACGTCGAGACCCAACTCCTCACGGGACGTCCGGCCGACGCGATCACCGAGTACGCGAAGGAGGAGCCGGTCGACGCCATCTACGTCGGCCACCGGGGACTCTCGGAGGAGCGCGAGCAGGTCGTCGGCAGCGTCGCGAAGAGCGTCGTCGACAAGGCCGACGTGCCCGTGACGGTAATTCGGTAGATGTCAGCCGAAACAAACGAGTGAACGCCCGCGAGGCGGGCGAATCCGGTCCGTTTCGCCCGGCTGCCGGTCGTCACAGGCGCCGGAAAGAACCGCCATTATCGGACGTTCAAAACGATCACAGGCCCTACTGCGGGTGATGCCAGAAGACGTACTCGTCACGGCGGACTGGGTCGAATCGAACCTCGACGCGTTCCAGGACGACGACTCGGACCTCCGGCTCGTCGAGATCAACAACCCGACCGTCACCGACGAGTCGGAGTACACGCCCTACGAGGAGGGCCACATCCCCGGCGCGCTCAACTTCGAGTGGGACGCGGTGTTCACCGACGAGACCGAGCGCGACATCGTCTCGAAGGAGGACTTCGCGGCCCGGAACGGCGAGGGCGGCATCGACGCCGACACGACGGTCGTCGTCTACGGCGGCGGCCGAGTTCCGAACTGGTTCGCGCTGTTCGGCTACTGGATCTACAAGTACTACGGCCACGACGACATCCGCGTGATCGACGGCGGGAAGGGGTACTGGGTCGAGAACGACTACCCGCTCTCGACCGAGGAGCCCGACTTCACGCCGCGCGAGTACGAGGCCCGCGGCCCCTTCGAGAGCGTCCGCGCGTACAAGGACGACATCGACAAGGCGATCGAGGAGGGGATCCCGATGGTCGACGTCCGCTCGCCCGAGGAGTTCTCCGGCGAGGTCATCGCGCCCGAGGGGCTCAACGAGACGGCCCAGCGCGGCGGCCACATCCCCGGCGCGAGCAACGTTCCGATCGGCACCACGCTGAACGAGGACGGGACGTTCAAGAGCGCGGACGAACTCCGCGAGCTGTACGGCGAGGCCGGCGTCGACGGGAACGAGTCGACGATCACCTACTGCCGCGTCGGCGAGCGCTCGTCGATCGAGTGGTTCCTCCTGCACGAGCTGCTCGGCTACGACGACGTCCGCAACTACGACGGCTCGTGGACCGAGTGGGGCAACCTCGTCGGCGCGCCGATCGAGACGGGCGAGTAAGCGACGGTCGCGGAGCCGGTTTTTTTTTACAGCCGCGAGTAGTCGAGTCGGCCGCTCCTGTCGTTCGTCGGTACTCACTGTCCCGTCGTTCGTAAACGGTCGCCGACGGCACGGTCAATCCCCGACGACGCCGTTCGATCACTGACGACGGGTCACTGAACCGTCACCTGTTCCCGCTATCGCCGCTCCCACAGCGTCTCGATGCGGTTCTCGATCCTATCGAAGACGAGATCGAGTACGCCTCGGTGGTCCGGCGGCCACCGAGCGTCCTCCGCGTCGGTGCGGCTGGCGGCCGGTGGCGGGTGGAAGTGGTCCCGCGAGTTGTGCGCGTTCGGGTGCCGATCCCACCGGCACTTCCACGCGGTATCCCGTCGGTCTTCCTGATAGTGGACGGTGAAATCGTCGTTGCGGTACCAGCGGATCTCGAGGCGCGCGGCCGCCGATCCCGGGTAGTACTCCTCGGCCAACTCGACACGCAGGTGGCGGTTTCCCGTCTCGACGACCGTCGCGGACTCAACCGTTCGACTCCCCGAAAGTCGGGACCGTAACCGTCGCAACACCGACCGGTCTATCGGCGCGGGGCTCGCCCCGTCGTCCGTCGGCGCCATCGTCAGCCGTGCGACGGGGCCGCGGAGCCGGCGGCCTTCCGCCGAGCGCGTTCGTGAAGGCGGCGCTCCTCGACGGCGGTGGCCCAGTCGCCGAGATCCGCGTACACGTCGTCGATCCGCGCCGCGTCGAACGCGAGGGCGTCGACGTCGGCGGGCGAATCGGCGTCGTACTCGTCGCGGTACCCCTCTATCCGGTCGGTCAGTTCCGACACGCGGACCTGTAACTCGTCGACGGTGTGCTCGCGAGCGAGTTCGCTCACTCGCCGCCACTCGAAGTAGTCGTCGTTGCGCTCGTACCGGACCGGCCGCCCCTCGTGGCGAACGACGATCCCGAGGTCGGCGTAGAAGGACAGGTGCGTCCGCGCCGACTCGGCCGAGCAGTTCGCCCGCTCGGCGATTTCGGCGGCCGTCATCGGCTCCCGGGCGTGGAGTACCGCGCCGTACACGCGTTGCTTCGTGTCCTCACCCGCGAACGGCCGCTCGAACGGGGGCGGACCGTCTCGGTGCGTCCCGTCTCCCATACACCGTGTGCGGTGCTTACGCTATATATTTCTTTTTACAGCAGAATATGTTGGTCACGTTCGACTGCTGCGAACGAGGCTCACCGGTCCGGTGGGAGAGGTTTTCGCCCGCTAGTCGTCCAGCGACGCGACCGCGGTCCGCTCCGCGCCGATCCGGCGGTCGAGGAAGTCGTCGAGCAGCTCCAGCGATCGGATCTTCTGGTCGATGTCGCCGGAGCCGTGGCCCTCCTCGCCGAGCTCCTCGTACTCGTAGTCGTCGCCCTCCGCGAAGCCGGCGTCGTCAAGCGCGTCGCGGAGGATGCGGGCCTGCGAGACGGGAACCCGCGGGTCGTTGACGCCGTGGACGATGAGGGGGGGCGCGTCGACGTTCTCGACGTAATTGACGGGGCTGCGCTCGCGGTAGATCTCCTCGTTCTCGTCCGGCTCGCCGAGGTTCTTCACCATGAGCTCCGTCCGGAAGTGCGGCATGGTGTTCTCGTACATGTCGAACAGGTCGCTGACGCCGACCCACGTGACCCCCGCGGCGTACAGCTCCGGGTACTGGACCAGCTGCCAGTTGGCGGAGTAGCCGCCGTAGGAGCCGCCGTACACGGCGACGCGGTCCTCGTCGAGCCAGTCGTACTCGTCGAGGACGTGCTCGGCGCCGGTCGCCACGTCGCCCTGCTCGGCGCCGCCCCAGTCGTCGTACAGCTCTTGTACGAACTCGCGGCCGCGCCCCGTGGAGCCGCGGTAGTTCACCTGAAGCACGGAGTAGCCGCGCGACAGCAGGAACTGGACTCGGTAGCTGAACCGCCGCATGTCGTGGTGTCGCGGTCCGCCGTGGGGGTTGACGATCAGCGGCGAGGGGCGTCGGCCGGAGTCGAACAGCAGCCCTTCGATCTCGAACTCCTCGTAGGGGTCGTGGTCCACCGCCCGCGCCGGCGTCTCGGGGACGCCGTCGGAGGCGAACGAGACCGTCTCGGGCTCGACGAAGTCGTCCGGGTCGAACGGGCCGTACTCGGCGTCGAACAGGGTCTCCGTGGCGTCCGCGTCGAGGTCGTACGCGACGAGTTCGGGCCGTTTGCTCGACGTCGTCCGGTACGCGAGCAGGCGGTCGTCCGCCAAGCGGCCCTCCGTCACGTTCGCGACGCCGGCCGGGAAGTCGAGCTCGCGGCCCGCGCCGCCCTCGGCGTCGTAGACGACCGGAACCGTCACGGCGCCGCGCGTCCGGCTCGCGACGAAGCGGTCGCCGCCCTCGAGGAAGTGGCTCGCCGACTCCTCGAACTCGCCGGCGCCGAACCAGGTCACGTCCCCGGCGTCGCCGTCCCCGGCGTCGCCGTTCGCGTCGTCGCTGAGGTCGACGATTCCGGCGCGACCGAGGTCGGCGCTGTTGTCGGTGATCAGGAGGCGCTCGCCCTCGGGGCCCCAGTCCGTCGGAACGACCTCCGCGCCGAGGTCGCCGACCCCGATCTTCCGCGCGTTCGACCCGTCCGCGTCCGCGACGTAGACGTCGAGGTTCTCGTAGGTGTCCGTCTCGTTGGTCGCGTACGCGATCCGGTCGCCGTCGGGCGACAGCTCCCCGGCGTTGACCGCGCGCTCGTAGCCGGTGACCTTCGTCGTCTCGCCGCTCGGCACGTCGTGGCGGTAGAGGTTCATCTGGCCGTCGCGGCTGGAGCCGAGCAGGAGGGTCTCGCCGTCCTCGCCCACGTCGTGGAGACGGATCTGGCCGTCCATCTCGACGACGGGCTCGCTCTCGCCGTCGAGCGACATCGCCCACACGTCGTGCTGCTCGTCGCCGTCCTCGTCGCGGTGGTAGAACAGTCGGTCGCCGCTCGGGTCCCACTCGAAGCCGGCGCGGACCGACCGGGGGACGTCGCCGTCGCTGAGCTGCTCTAGGGAGCCGTCCTCCGGGTTACAGAGGTGAAGCTCGTTGCGGCCGGTCACGTCGTAGTAGAGGGCGACGGTCTCTCCGTCCGGGGACACGCGCGGGCTCGCGATCGTCGGGAGGGAGGCGAGCTCGCGCAGTACGTCGGTCTCGTCTGAGTCTGACATCCGTGTCAACACGGTGACGGCATCCTATTCAACGTTTCCGCCGCATAAATCCGCGGCGGGAGGGGATCGATTCGGGCGCGGTGCCCGCCGGTTCCATCCCCGCTGGAACTCCCCGCAGTCGGACCGGACGACCTCGTCGGCCCCACCTCGACGGGACCGCCTTCCGTCTCGAACGTCGCGACCCCCGCAACGACGTAGAGGGCCTCCTCTCGCACCTCGCGGCTGGGGCTTTGGCGGCGTTCACCGCGCAGTTGTCGATCGCGTGTCGCCGAGCGGCCGGAGCTTTGACGATGATCGACGCCGGTTCGGAGTCGACGATTTATAAATGGGCCCATCGCCCGACTCCGTCCTATCGCTCGCTCCGCACGCTGACCGTCTCCTGTTCGAACGCCTCCTCCTCGTCGCGCCAGCGCCACGACCCGACGAACGGGTAGCCGTCGAGCGCGCAGATGACGTACGAGTGGCCCGGCCACGTCGCCCGCGCGGCGTCCGTCTCGCTCGGGTGCGGCGGCCCGGTCGGGTGCGAGTGGTAGAAGCCGACCACGTCGAGACCGGCGTCCTCGACGGTCTCGATCAGCTCCAACTGCTCCTCGGGGTCGATCAGGTACCGGATCTCCGGCGTCTCCGCGACGTTCTCCGCCGCGTACGTCTCCGTGACGACGCTCGGCTCGCCGTCGTCGCCGTGTTCGCCGGCGAGCACGCCGCAGATCTCCGCCTCGCCGCCCTCGTACGCCCGGTACACGACCTCGTCGTACGCCGCCCGCGTGAGCTCGATCATACCCGGAGATGGCCCGACACCCGGATAAGTCCGTTCGGACCAGCAATGACTACGACTGGTCGGGGATACCGGCAGTCGCTGGCGAGGTGAGAACGTCGATCAAAACGTGAGTGCGGTTCGGCGGACCGGGCCGCTCAGAACGTGATGATCTCGTAGTCGTCGTCGACGAGCGAGCGGATGCTCGGGTGGCCGTCGTACTCGTCGAGCGTGACGAGCCCGGAGTCGGCGACGGCGTCCTCGACGCCGAACGCGCCGGAACAGAAGTCACAGACCGCGGCGTCGTCGCGGACCGCCTGGTAGAGCTCGTGGTAGTCGCTCTCCTCGTCTTCGAGCTCCGGGATCCACTGCGTCCCGGCGCCGTCGAAAATCAGTTCCAGCTCGTCGTCGTCGTTCTCCGCGAACTCCTTCGCCGCTTCGAGCGCGTTCGCGAGGCGACCGTAGTCGGCGTGCGACTCGTTACCGGCGAGGATCACGATTGCTGCTTTTGCCATCGTGCTCCGGCGTAGTTCGGGGACGGAGAAAACCCGTCCGCGGCTGTGTGTTGGGATCGTCGAACCGGCCACGACCGCGAGCGGACGGGCATCGCGCGGGGCCGGGCGGACCGCCTTCACCAGTCCCGCGAGACCGGCGTCTCGCTGGCGTTCGCGCGATCTAGCAGCCACGCCGCGGCCCGGTCGAGCGCGTCGTCGTCGGTCGCGGTCACCTTCAGCCGGTTGTGGTCCGCCTCGCGGTCGGGGTAGCAGCCGACAGCCACGTCGAACCTGTCCGTCGCCTCCGCTAAGGCGTCGATGATGTTCGACTCCGGCTCGACGGTGTAGAGGAACCGCGAGCGCCGGTCGCCCCCGAACTCGCCGGCGACCGCCCCGAACGTCGCCTTCAGCTCGTCGGGGATCCCGGGCATGACGTACACGTTCTCGACGACGCAGCCCGGCGCGAGTCCCGCCTCGGTCACCAGCGGGCGGCTCCTCTCGGGGACCGCCGCCTCGGCCGCGACGTCGACGTCGAACTCGCGGTCGGGGACGCGCTCGCGGATCGCGGCCAGCCGCCGCTCAACCGACTCGCGCGTGAGGTCGGTCGGGGCCAGCTCGCGGTCGAACGCGTCCGCGACTGCCTCCATCGTCACGTCGTCCGGAGTGCTGCCGATCCCGCCCGTGACGATCACGGCGTCGGAGTCGACCGCGTACTCCCGGACCCGGTCGGCGATCTCGGCGCGGTCATCCGGGATCGAGAGGATCCGCGACACGGCGACGCCGCGCTCGCTCAGCTCCGCGGCGAGCCAGTTCGCGTTCGTGTTCACCGTGTCGCCCGAGAGCAGTTCGTCCCCGACCGTGATCAGCGCGACCTCCATCGATCCGTCGTAGGGCCGGCGGAGGGATGTACGTTTCCCGCCGGGTTCGACCCGAATAATAATGAGGGACCGCGGCCTCGGTCCGGAGGTGACGCGCGACACCACGCGCCGCGCGGTCCTCGCGAGCGTCCTCGCGGCCGGCAGCGCCGGGCTGGCGGCGAGCGACGCGGCCGACCTCCTCGACTCGTTCGCCCCGCTGTCGGGCGAGGTGTGGGACGCCGCGGACCGGTCGCTCCCCGAGACCGTCGAGAGCCCGCACGGTCCCGCAACCGTCGCCCGCGACGAGTTCGGCGTCCCGCAGGTCGAGGCGGACGCGGAGCCGGCAGCGTACTTCGCGGTCGGCTACTGCCAGGCGTTCGACCGGCTGTTCGCGATGGACCTCCAGCGCCGCGCCATGCGCGGCCGGCTCTCCGAGGTCGTCGGGGAGGCGACCCTCGACAGCGACGAGTTCAACGTCGCGATGGGGTTTTCGGACGCCGCCGAGGCCACCTGGGACGTCGTCGCCGAGACGCGCGCCGGTCCGCTCGTGGAGGCGTTCAGCGACGGGGTCAACAGGGCGATGGAGGACCTCCCGCTCCCGCTGGAGTTCGAGCTGATCGGCTACGAGCCCGAGCCGTGGAGCCCCGTCGACTCGATGCTGATGGAGAAGCAGATCTCGTGGACGCTCACCGGGGGCTTCGGCGAACTGCGGCGCGCGCTCGTCGCCGAGCGCCTCGGCGCGGAGCGCGCAGAAACGCTGTTCCCGAAGCGGTACGACCACGAGGAGACGATCCTCGACGGGACGGAGACGCAGCTCGGCGAGGCTCGGGAATCCGCCCGCCCGGCGAGCGAGCGCGCGTCGAACGGGCGATCGGCCGGCTCCGTCGGCCCCGTCGACCCCGCCCTGACCGACTGGCTCTCCGGCTTCGAGTCGCCGACCGGCGTCGGCTCGAACAGCTGGGTCGTCTCCGGCGAGCACACCGAGAGCGGAACGCCGATCGTCGCGTACGACCCGCACCTCTCCTTACAGGCGCCGCCGCTGTGGTACGAGCAGTCGGTCGAGACGCCCGAGCGGTCGGTGCGGGGCGCGACGTTCTCCGGCGTCCCGTTCGTCATCGCGGGCGCGAACGACCGCGGCGCGTGGTCGTTCACCAACCTCGGCGCCGACGTGCTCGACTGCTACCGGTACGAGATCGACGACGCGGGCGACCGCTACCGGTACGACGGCGAGTGGCGCGACTTCGAGACCGACGAGCGCGAGACGATCCCGGTCGCCGGCGGCGAGGACCGCGAGCTCCGGGTCCGACGGACCGTCCACGGCCCGCTGATCGAACGGGAGGGGCGGACGGTCGGGGTCGCGTGGACCGGCCACACCGCGACGCGCACCACGGCCGCCATCGAGGCGTACGGGCGAAGCGAGGGGGTCGACGACCTGCTGGAAGCGACCCGCGACTTCGATCTTCCGACGCAGAACCTCGTGTACGCGGACGCCGACGGCCGGACGCTCTACTACGCGACCGGCCGGCTGCCGATCCGGCGGATCGACGGCGAGGTCGTCGACGGCGACCGGATCTTCGACGGCTCCGCGGGCGAGGGGGAGTGGACGGGGTTCGAGCCGTTCGGCGAGTCCTCGTGGGAGGGGTTCGTCCCGTTCGCGGAGAAGCCGCACGCGATCGACCCCGACGTCCTCTCGACGGCCAACCAGCGCCCGATCGACGACCCGGCCCACTACGTCGGCGTCGACTACGCGGCGCCGTACCGCGGCGCGCGGATCGCGGAGCGGCTGGCCGAGCGAGTCGATGAGGGTGAGCCGACCGATCCCGACTTCCACCGCGCGCTCCAGAGCGACGTGCGCGACGGCCGCGCGGCCGAGCTCGTCCCCGAGCTGGTCGAGGCGGTCCGCGACCGGCACGGCTTCGACTCGGACGTGATCCGCGCCGCCAACGACCTCGACGAGTGGGACTACCGGATGCGACGCGACTCCGGCGCCGCGCTGATCTTCGCCCGGTATCTCCCGAAGTTCCGCGAGCGCGTCTTCGGCCCCGCCTTCGACGACGCCGACCTCGGCGAGTCCTACTACCCGAGCGACTGGACGCTCGCGCGGCTCCCCGCCGACGACCCGCTGTTCGACGGACGCCCCCGGGGCGCCCTCGCGGTCGCCGCCCTCCTCGACGCGCTCGACGAGATCGACGAGGCGGGGTGGGACCGATACGGCGACTACAACACCACCCGCGCGATGACGCACCCGCTCGGCGGCGAGGCGCCGTTCCTGAACTACGCGGAGCTGCCGGCCGACGGCTCGCCCGCGACGGTGAAGAACTACCGCGTCGAGTCGTCGGTCGGGTCGAGCTGGCGGATGGCCGTGCGACCGGGGACCGACGCGACCGCGGTCCTGCCGGGCGGGAACTCCGGCGACTACTTCTCGGAGCACTACGACGACCAGCTCCGGCGCTGGCTCGACAACGACCAGCGCCCGATGCCGCTCGGGCCCGGCGGCGAGCCGGCGGTGCGGTTCGAGCCGTCGACGGAGGGGTCTCAATGATCGATCTGACCTCGCTCGGCGACCGCGTCAGGACCGAGCCGCGTCCGCACGCGGTCGCGGTGGTCGCCGCGCTCGTCGCCGGCGTCGGGCTCGCGTCGGTCCACTGGCTCGGGCTGATCGCGGCGGGCGCGCTCGCGTCGCTCGCGGCGCCGACGGTGCGTCGGGGGGCGGGGTACGCGCTCGGCGCGGGGGTAGTCTGTCTCGCCGCGTTCGCGGTCTCGCTCGGCCCGGCGGCCGGCGCGGCGTCGGACATGTTCCCGGTCGTCTACGTCACGGTCGGCGCCGGACTCGGGCTGCCGCTGTTCGGGTCGCTGGCGCGCGCCGCGGCGGCGTGAGTGTCAGTCGAGGCGTTCCAAGTCGGTCACGGTCTCGTCGGTCTCGACGTCGCCCGTGTTGCGCGTCTCGCTCGGCTCGAAGAGGAGTATCTCTGCCTCGGGCTCGGCGACGGGCCGGTGTTCGGTCCCGCGCGGGACGATCGCGAACTCGCCTTCCTCCAGCACCGCGTCCGCCTCCTCGCGGAACTCGATCCGGAGCCGTCCCGCGTTGACGAGGAACAGCTCGTCGGCGTCTTCGTGCTGATGCCAGACGAACTCGCCGTCCGCCTTCGCGAGCTTCACCGCCTGCCCGTTGAGCTCGCCGGCGAGCCGCGGCGACCACGTCTCGTCGAACGAGTCGAACGCGTCGGCGAGGGACACCTTCTCCATACCGTCGGTCCGGGGCGGAGCACCAAAGTCGCTGCCCTCGGCGGAGGTCTATGTACGTCTCCGGAGCCGCACCGACCCCTCCGTGTCGGCCGATAGGGCTCATATAAGCGTTTAGGGGCGAAGTCGCCGTGCCGAGAGGTATGGCAGCGACTCACGCGGACGAGGAGGGCGATCCGATCCGGGCGGCACGGGCCGAGCTCCGCGTCGAGCGGCGCCGAGTCGTCGACGAGCGCGAGGCGTTCCGGGCGTTCCGCGGCCGCGTGTCGTCGATTCCGGACGAGAGCGGGACTCCCGGCCCGTCCGACCCCGCCGCAACTGACGGGTTCGCCGGCGTGGGCGGCGCGGTGAGCGACGCGGTCGGCAGCGGAACGGGAGGTCGCGGCGACGTGACGGCCGCTCCCGGCTCGCGGCTCGTCGCGGTGCGGGACGCGTACCGCGCCACCGTGATGTCGGTCCCGCACTACGCCGAGGAGTACGACGACACCTACGAGCGGAGCGTCGCCGAGGAGTTCGGCCCGGAGCTCGCGTACGCGCTCACCAGGACGGACTACTTCCACGAGGAGTACAAGCGCTCCCTGCTGAGCGCCGTCGAGACCGCGGTTCAGGAGCGCGAGGCGTTCCTCGACGCCGTGGAGTCGGAGACCGAGTCGGTCGAGCGCGCCGGATCCCGCCTCGAACCGATCCGGCGGGAGATCGAGGCGATCGACGACGAACTCGGTGGAGAGGGAGGCGACGCAGCGGGCGCCGGGTTCGGCGCGCTCGACGCCTGCCGGACTCGGACCGCGGCGCTCCGCGAGGACTGCGACCGGATCGCGGCCCGCCGCCAGCGCGTGCTCGCGGACCACGAGCGCCGGCTCGCGCTCGGCGACGCGATCGATCTCCCGGGGTACTGCTACCAGGACCTCGACGTCACGTACCCGGTGTTGGCGGCGGTCGGCTCGGTCGGCGATCAGCTGGAGGCGCTCAGGGGGCGCATCGAGCGGGCCATGGCGCGAGCTCGCTGATTGGTCGGTTCGGGTGAACACCAGCGAGCGTGCGTATTCCGCTTCAGTTGCGGTCGATACGGATGCGCGACGATAGTTATAAACGAAGGCGGTCCAGCGGTGAATCCTCCGAATTCACAGCCGCTCATTTATAAATGGTTGCCGGGAGATCGACGGCGAACATCTCCAAAGCCCCAGTCGCGAGGACTCGCGCGGCTCGCTGCGGTCCTCGGTCGGTCGCTAACGCTCCCCTCCCTGCGGTCCTTGCGTCGTCACCAGAACGCGAAGCGTTCTGGTTGGCTCACGAGAGCTCTGCTCTCGTGAACGCCGTGCTTCGTCCTCGCGACTGCCCCTTTGAGCCCCACCCCGCACCACCGGAAGACGTTCCTGCTCGCTCCCTTCGGTCGCTGCGCGGGCTGCGACTTCCGTGCTCCCGCTCGCTTCGCTCGCGGGAACGCACCGCACAACACCTCTCGCCTCCCCAGCCTCGTCGGTCGCCGTCGCTTCGCTCGGCGACCGACTCCCTCGCGCGTGCCGTCTCGCGGCCGCCGAGGGCGGCCGCTCGCAGGCACGCGCCACCGCCTGAGCCTATAAATAATGGCGCCGCCGCTCGCAGTCACTTATAAATCGAGGCCTTCCATCGACGGTCTCCGCCGACGATTCCGACCCGGTAACACCCGTGTCCGCGCCGATTCAAGTCCCTCCGGGGCGTATCCGAAAGTATGACAGACGAATCCGACTCCGCAGGCGCCGGAACCGAGGACGGACCGACCCCCACCCCCGGGATCCACCACGTGACCTGCGTCGCGGGCGACCCGCAGCGCAACCTCGACTTCTGGGTCGAGACGCTCGGCCTCCGCCTCGTGAAGCGCTCGATCAACCAGGACGACCCCGGAACGTACCACTTCTTCTACGGCGACGCGGAGGGCACGCCCGGCACCAGCATGACATTCTTCCCGTGGACGGACCTGCCGGACGGCGATGTCGGCGCCGGCCAGGTCTCCCGGACCGCGTTCCGCGTGCCCGAGGGGAGCCTCGACTACTGGGAGGCGCGGTTCGACGAGCGCGGCGTCGACCACGACGACCGCGAGGAGCGCTTCGGCGAGACGGTCCTTCCCTTCCGCGACCCCGACGGGCTCCCCGTCGAGCTGATCGAAGTCGAGGTCCCCGACGACGACCCGACGACGGCGTGGACCGCGTTCGTCCCCGAGTCGGCCGCGATCCGCGGGTTCCACTCCGTGACGCTGTGGCTCGACGACGCCGAGCGCACCGAGCGACTCCTCCGCACGATGGGGCTGGAGGCCGAGGCGACCGAGCGGGACGCCGCGACCGGGACCGACCGAACGCGCTTCGCCGCGACCGGCCCCGTCGGGAAGTACGTCGACGTGGTCGAGACGGACCGGAAGGGAAGTTCGGGCCGCGGCACGGTCCACCACGTCGCGTTCCAGACGCCGACCGACGCCGACCAGTCGGCGATGCGCGACGCGGTCGCGTCGATGGGCCTCCGCCCGACCGAACAGATCGACCGTCACTGGTTCCGCTCGGTCTACTTCCGGGAGTTCGCGGGCGTCCTCTTCGAGCTCGCCACGTCGGACCCGGGGTACGCGAGCGACGAACCGCTCGACGAACTCGGGGAGCGGCTGGTGTTGCCCGGACGGTTCGAGGACCGCCGCGACGAGATCGAGTCCGGCCTCGCCGACGTGACGGTGCCGCGGTCTGACGCGGCGTTCGCGGCGAACCGCGCGGACTGAGGGGGTTCGCGGCGAACCGCGCGGACTGAGAGGGTCCCCGCCGAAGCACTGCCCGCCCGAGACCGATCCTTCTAATCGCGCGGCGCCGAACGCCCTTCCATGACCGAGGACCTCGGCACGCCGGTGCTGGACAATCACCTCCACCTCGACCCTCGGCACGGCCGCGGGATCGAGGCCGTCGAGGAGTTCGCGCGGCTCGGCGGCACCCACCTGCTCGTGGTGAACAAGCCCTCGTGGCTGCTCGGCGTCGAGCCGGACGAGCCGGCCGACTTCCGGGCCGTCTTCGAGGAGACGCTGGAGACGGTCGCGTCGGCGACCGAGGCGCTACCGGGGCGCGCCTGGCCCGTCCTCGGCGTCCACCCCGGGCTGATCAGCCGGCTCGTCGACGAGCGCGGCTTCTCGCCGGAGGGCGCCCGCGACCTCATGCGCGGCGGGCTGGCGGTCGCGAGCGAGTACGTCGCCGACGGCGAGGCGCTCGCGCTGAAGTCGGGGCGCCCGCACTACGACGTGAGCGACGCGGTCTGGGAGGCGTCGAACGCGGTCACGCGGCGCGCGTTCGAGCTGGGCGCCGAGGTCGACTGCGCCGTCCAGCTCCACACCGAGGCCACGGAGGACCTGACCGACCTCGCCGCCGTCGCCGAGGCGGTCGGCCTCGACCCCGCGAAGGTCGTCAAACACTACGCGGCCGGCGAACTCGCGGGCGTCACCCCGAGCGTGATGAGCGACAAGGAGCGGCTGGAGCGGGCCGCCGAGTCGGGCGAGCCGTTCCTGATGGAGACGGACTTCGTCGACGACCCGGACCGCCCGGGGATGGTGCTGGGCCCGAAGACCGTCCCCCGGCGGGTGCGCTGGCTGCTGGATGAGGGGCACGACGAGGCGGTCCGGCGGGCGCACGTCGAGACCCCCCGCGCCGTGTACGGAATCGACACCGAGGCGACGCTGGAGAGAGAGCCCTGATTCCGGGATTCACGCGGGTGAGACACGGTCTCGGGCGGCGATCGATAGGAAAGGCATTTGAGTAGTCCGGGCGACGTACGGGACATGACCGACGACGACGCCGTTGAAACGTTCTATACCGACGAACGCTGGCAGAACTGGCTCGACCGGCTGGCCGAAGAGGATATCGACCCCGAGAACGAGGACTCCGCGCGGCTCCTCTTAAACCTCCAGGACGACGCCGCGATCGCCGTGGTGAAGGTGCTGGCCGCGTTCGACGACGGCCGCATCGACGAGGACCGCGCCGTCGAGGAGGTCCGCGACATCCGCGAGATCGTCCTCGACGACGTCGAGTTCGACGACGAGGACAAGGTGATGCTGATCGACGGCGTCCAGACCTCGCTCGTCCCCGTCTTCTACGCGGCCGAGGAGTACGTCGTCGGCGGCGTCGTCGACGGCGACGTGAGCGAGTTCGTCCGCGCGGCCGCCGAAGCCGAGGAGGGCGACGACCTCGACGCCGCGCTCGGCTACGTCGTCCAGGCCGGCACGCGCGTCATCGACGGCGAGACGCTCGACATCGAGCTCGTCGAAGAGCTGGAGTACGGCCTCGTCTCCGAGTGGGTCAACGGCCTCGACTCCCTCCAGTCGGCCATCGAGGACCCGGAAGTCGTCGAAGAGGAGGACTGAGCGGCGGGCGGCGGGCGGGATCTCGGGCTGTTCAGAACGAACGGTCCGGTGACGCCCTGCGGTCCGGGACTGACCGGTTCGTCTGATGGGAACCGCGACGCCCGGAGGAAGAGTTATCCCGAGTCTCGTCGAGCCCCTTCCATGGACCTCCGTCGCAACCTCTACGCGGCCGCGTTCGTCGGCGCGTCGCTGTCGTACATCTTCAACGTCCTCGCGTTTACCGGGACGTTCGACGCGTTTCGCTGGGTCGTGTTCGCCGCCGTCTTCCTCGGATTCACGTACGGGTTCGAGAAGTTCATCGGGTGGCAGACCGACGCGGCCTGATCTCGGCCGCCGACCGCGTCCCGGTATCCGTGCTGCTCGCCGTCGGCGACCGTCGGACTCGGCGGCAGCGGGTGAACCGTTTTGAGCGCGCGCGACGTTGGCCCCCTATGGTCTCTCTCGCGACCGGACTGGCGATCGCGCTGCTCGTCGTCTGGACGGCCAGCTCGTTCGTCCCGCTCGTGCCGGGCGGCGTCCTCGCGGCGCTGACCGTCGTCGGCTACGCGTACACCACCGGGTTCGCGGAGCCGGGCCTCGCCGTGGTGGTCGCGCTCGTCCTGGTTTCGCTGCTCGCCTCCGCCGCGGACGTCGCGTCGGGGATGGTCTCCGGGCGGCTCGGCGGCGCGTCGACCCGGACCGTCGTCGTCGGGACGCTGGTGGGAATCCCGCTCCTGATCCCGCTCGGCCCGATCGGGCTCGTCGTCGGGCTGGGGGGCACCGTCTTCGTCGCCGCCCTCGACGAGCACGACGGCGACGCGCGCGAGGCCGCTCGGCAGGCGGCGTACGCGGTGGTCGGCGCCCTCGCCAGCGCGTTCGTCCAGGCCGTCCTGCTCGCCGGCGTCACGGTCGCGTTCGCGCTGGCGGTGCTGTGAGGCGACCGGGAGCGCGCCCTCCCGTCCCTTCCTCACGCCGCCACGGAGAACAGCAGCAGGTTGTGCGCCGCCGGGCCCAGCCCCATCGCCGCGACGAAGCCTAAGAGGAGGTACCCCTCCGCCGGCTCCTCGCGGACGTACGCCGCGAACAGCCACACGACGGCGCTCGCGACCGCGAGCTTCACGAGGAGGAACAGCCACCCCTCCCCGATCACCGGGAGCGACGGCAGTCCGCCGATTTCGAGCAGGATCCGCGAGAGCGGCGTGCGCTCGCCGAAGCCGAGCTGCGTCGTCCCCACCGCGGTCGAGACGCCGTCGAGCGCGTGGCCGAACACCGCGAGCGCGCCGACGGACCCGGTGACCGCGGCCTCGGGCCGAAATCGGGTCAGACCGGCCCACGCGCCGCCCGCGACCGGGAGCGTGAGCGCGAGCGCGACGGCCGACCAGCGCGCGCCGGCGGGAGAGAGCCCCGTCCCGACCGCGACGGCGACGACCGGGAGGAGACAGAGCGCGCCCGCGGCCGCGAGCGTCGCCGCGACGCGGTCCGGACGCGAGGCGTCGGCGGCGAGCCACGCCGCGCCCGCGAGCGTTCCGACCGTGAGGTAGACGGTCGGCGAGCCGGCGAAGGGGGCGAGCAGCGGCGGGAGCGCGTCGAGGACGTAGAGGACGTGAGCCGCGGAGCCGAGCGCCATCCACGGGGCGAGCGCGAGCACGCGCCGGGCGGTGACGGAGGGGCGACGGCGGCGGAGCGCGGCGACGACCGCGCCGGTCGCGAGCAGGACGGCGAGGAGGTGGGGGAGGGGGGGAAGCGTCGTGCCCGCCGGGAGGAGGCCGCCGACCATCAGACGGACAGGACGGGCTGGCTCGCGTACAGCAGGACGTACTCCGCGGCCTTCCCCAGCACCTCGCCGGGGTCGCCGGAGACCGGCTCGCGCGGGACGACGATGAAGTCGGACTCCAGCTCCTCGGCGGTGTCGAGGACGACGCTCCCGGGGTGGACGGTCTTCACCGAAGTGGAGAAGCCGTACGCGATGGAGTTGCTGTGGGGGACTCCGGCCGCCTCGGCGCGGCGCGCGACGGAGTCGGTGAACGCCTCGGAGTCGTCCGCAACCTCGCTCTCGTCGACCACGCCGTGGTCGATGGCGCGGACGACCTCCTCGTCGAGGACGTACAGCGCGTGGACGCTCGCGCCGTACTCGCTGGCGACCGCGATGGCGTAATCGACCGCCTCGTGCGACTCCTCGCTGCCGTCGACGGGCACGAGGACGAGGTCGATGTCGAGATCGGTCATACCCGTCCCGTCGTCGGGGGAGGTCAAAAAGCCCGCCCCAACGGCGCCGGCGGCGGCCCGAACTCGACGACGGCGAGCGCGGTACCGCTGTCGGCGGCGGTCGCGGCCCCGCCCGACTCAGTACCCCGACAGCTCCCGCTGGCCGGCCTCCCGGCGCTCGGCCGGCGGGACGTTCGTCGCGACGATCTCGTCGACCGCGTCGCGGTTGCCGGCGTCGCTGTTGATCGCGCGGGTCGCGTCCTCACGGTCGACGCGGAAGCCCGCGTCGGCGTACGCGTCGTACATCACGCCGCTGTTCGAGAGCACGACCCACACCCCGGCGTCGTCGAGCTCGCCGGCGACGTCGAGCAGCCGGCGCTGGTCCTCGCGGTCGAACCCCGACGCGCTGTACTCGTTGAAGTTCGCGGTCGCGCTCATCGGCTCGTAGGGCGGGTCGAAGTAGACGAGGTCGCCGGGCTCGGCGGCGTCAAGGACGTACGCGAAGTCGCCGTTGCGGATCTCGGCGTCGGCGAGCAGGTCGCTCGCGCGACGGACCCGGTCGCGCTGGACCCAGTCGGGGTCGGTGTACCGGCCGATCGGGACGTTGAATCCGCCGTCCGCGTTCTCGCGGTAGAGCCCGTTGTAGCAGGTGCGGTTGAGGTACAGGAGGAGGGCGGCCTCCTCCAGCGGGTCGAACTCCCCCTCGTACGGCCGGCGGTTGAACCGCGCGCGCTGCTGGTAGTAGTAGGCGTCCACGTCGCGGCCGCGCGCCGTCTCCTCGGCGTACGGGCGGGCCGGGTCGGGGTCGCTCTCGGGGTCGTCGAACTCGGCGAGCCGCGAGAGCAGCTCATCGGGGCGGTCGCGGACCTGCTCGTAGAAGTTCACGAGCCGCGGGTTCGCGTCGTTGACCGTCGCGCGGGCGGGTTCGAGGTCGAAGAAGACGGCGCCGCCGCCGACGAACGGCTCGTGGTAGCGGCCGAAGTCGGCAGGGAACCGGGCGTACAGCTCGTCGAGCAGCTGCCGCTTCCCGCCGGCCCACTTCAGGATCGGCTCGGCCATGCTGTCGGGTGTCGCCCGCGGCCGGGGATAAACGTCTCGGGCCGCGTCCGCGGCGGGCGGCTCTGCGGCCGTCGCGTGCCGACCGTCGGTCTCGGCCGAGCGCTCGGGCCGGTCAGTCGTCGGAGGGCTCCGGCTCCGGCATCGGGAGGTCGTCGACGTGCGCCGCGGCCTCCTCGAAGTTGGGACCGGGCTCGATCGTCCCGGCCTCGCGGTCCCACTCGATGTAGCCGGCCTCTTCCAAGGCCGGAAGGTGCGTCTCGCGGAGTTCGGCGGCGATCTCGTCGGCCCGCCCGCGAACGCGCAGATCCGCGACCGTCTCGACGGCGTCGTCGGCGAGGCCGGCGACCACGCGCCTGCGCTCCGACGCCGCGACGGCGACCGCTGGATCGGTGGTGGGAGTATCGAGTGTCATCGTGTGTCTTTGTCCGTATCTACGAGAGCAGTCGAAACGAAATAAAAGCACCGCCGAGTCGCGTTCCGGGGAGCCTCTCCGTCGGTCCCCCGATAGGCGGATTCGGCTCCCGGGCCGTGAGCGCGGTTCGCGGCGGCCGACTCCGCGCGACCGGGGTTTCGCCGCCGTCCCCGAGACCACTTCACAGATTTTTGAGAGGTATACTAATAGATACCATGGTACAGCTTACACCGCATGAACAACCGTTTCAGATGTTTTACGTGCTTGTCCCGTGATACCATTTCTCAAAACCTATATGGAAAGTGAAAGGTTTTAGTCGGCGGAGCGTGTACGGAGAGATATGTACCAAGGTTCTATCACCTCGGCGGAGGCGAACCGGCCGATCGGCTCCGAGTCGCCGCCGGGAAGTCGCTCGCCGCTGGGGACGCTCGCGTTTCTCGCGCTCGTCCTCGCACCGTTCGTCGCGTTCGCGTACCCCGTCGCGACAGTCGCGCTGCTGACCGGCACCGTCGCGCTCGCCGTCCTGTCGCGGTCCGTCCTGCGGACCCTGCGCCGGCGCAGCGGGCGCGTCCAGACGCTCACGCTCCCCGGGCTGGGGACCGTCGAGTACCGGATCACGACGAACTGACGCGACCGCACGACCGAAACGCCGGCGAACCCCTTTTCGAAAAATCCGTCTCCTCGCAGCGACGCCGCGACCGATCGGGCGCCGTCCTGATCCTCTCGCCTTCGATTCTCCCTAAATCCCGTACGCGACGCGCTCGCCGACGTCGAGCCCGTTCGCGATGGCGGCGTGGAGCCGCCCCTCGCCCGCGACCCAGTCGCCGAGCAGGTACAGCCCCGCGTCCCGCGCCGAGTCGACGGGCCCGCGGTCGACACCGCCCTCTGGCTGCGCGTAGCGCCACCCCTGGTGGTCGGTCCAGTCGGGGTCCGCGAGCCGGTCGTCGCCGACGATTTCGGCGGCGTGGTCGGCGAGCGCGGCGACGTTCTCGGCCGGGTCGTCGTCGTAGCGGGCGTCAGACCACGCGTCGTTCGCCTGAACGACGAGCAGGGTCTCGCCGTCGGGGACGTGGCCGGCCTTACACTCCTCGCGGGAGATCCAGCCGACCGCGTGCTCCTTGTCGGTGTTGACGAGCGCGTAGTAGGGGACGTCGAGCGCGAACGGGTAGCGGAGGACCGCGGTCCAGACGCTCCGGTACTCGACCCCGTCGACCGCCTCGACGAGCGTCTCGCGGAGCGGGTCGTCCCACTCGGCGGTCCGGAGCAGCTCGGCCGTCTGCGGCGCCGGCGGGTTTAAAAGTAGCACGTCGAACGGACCGTGGGTCTCGCCGTCGGCGTCGTCGAGCTCCCAGCGAGGGTCGTCGCCCGCTCCGCCCGCGGCCTCGACCCGCCGAATCGTCTCGACTCGGGTCCGTCGGTGGACGGTCGCGTCGGTGCGGCCGAACAGCCGCTTCGCGATCTGGGTGAGCCCCCGCCGGTAGCTCCACTTGTGCTCGTCGGCGTCGCGCCCGGGCGACACCTCCCCGTCCGCCTCGAAGGTGTACACCGGGTCCGTCACGTCGACGAGCCCCTCGTCGTCGAGCGTCTCGGTGATCAGTTCGACGACGCGGTCGTCGTCGCTCTTCAGGTAGTTCGCCCCGTAGTCGTACGTGAGATCGCCGTGGCGTCGGGTCGCCGCGCGCCCGCAGAGCCCCCCGGACTTCTCCAGCACGGTCACGTCCGCGTCGGGTACGGTGCCGTCGACCACGAACGCCGCCGCGGCCGCCCCAGCGCCCGCGCCGACGATGCCTACGTCAGTCACACCGTTCGTTGGGGTCCGACCCACTTAACCGGTCGTCTCGCGGCCGCTGGCGACGCGCGCGGCGGCGACCGAAAGGCGGTCAGTCGTCGGCGCCGACGACCAGCACGGGCGTGGACGCGCGCCGCTGGACCCGGGTGGGAACCGTCTCGGGGTGGACGAGCCGGTCGAGGCCCGTGCGGCGGGCCGAGCCGACCACGATCAGGTCCACGTCGTGGACGTCGGCGAAGTCGAGCACCTCCTCGTGGGGCGTGCCGTACCGGAACCGCTCCGCCACGTCGACGCCGACCGCCTCGCCGCGGGCCGCGGCGTCCTCGACGAGCGCCTCGCCGGCGCGCTCGCGGCGCTCGACGACCACGTCCCAGCCCTCGGCCGTGTCGACGACGTACAGCGCGTCGACCGTCGCGCCGTGGGCGGCGGCGACGTCCAGTCCCGCGTCGACCGCGGCGCGCCCGGCCTCGTCGTCGCCGGTAACGACGAGCACGCGATCGAAGACGGACCCGACGCTGTCGTCGTCCGAGGCGGCGACTCCGCCGGTCTCGACGGTCTCCGCGGGCGCGGTCGAGTCGGCGGACTCTGCGGTCGTGGACGGGTCTGCGGTGCCGGGAGCGTCGGTGGTGTCGGTGTCGGCGGACATGTGTGGGAGGCCTCGCCCCGTCGCGGGGTTCGGTCGTGTTCGGTTCGACGTACGTGCGGCCAACAGTTAACGATTTTCGACAGTATAGACGATTATCATTATCTATCCGCGCTATTCTCGGAGTACACACCGTTTCTCTACAAATAAACACGATATTCCTCCACAAACAGCAATTCGGACTGCGCGCAGGCTTCGAGAGTTACCGTACGCTTCGCCCGAAACCGGTCGAAGAACCGTTCATCGACGCGGCGAACTCTCCGGACGTTCGTTTTGGAATCTATCGATCGACACGACGAATAATAGGTATTAGCACACTCATTACACGGACCATGTCGAAGTACCTGTATAATGGGCATGCTTTTATAATTTTGACTGAACCTGTTCGTGTCGTCAACATATGACGGAAGAAAATTCGAATGTCGCCACCGATGTGGGAAGAAACGTGACATACAGGATCAATCGCGCTCGTTCGGTGTTCGGTGGACTGCGGGACGGGGGAACGCCTCGGGGGGTACGTCGTGCTGCCAGTTAACCCGATTTACGCCGGTCTGGCGGCGCTTCCGCTGCTGTTGCTGCTTTTCACTCTCGTGGTGTTGCGGTGGCGGGCCCACGAGGCCGCGTCGGTCGGGATGTTCTCCGCGGCCGCGGTCGCGCTGACCGCCTACGGGATGCCCGCCGAGGCGCTCTCCGTGGCGAGCGCGAAGGGGGTGTGGGACGCGGTGTTCGTCCTCTACGTCATCCTCCCGGCGCTCGTCTTCTATCATGTGATCGAACGGGCGGACGGGTTCGAGGCGCTGCGCACGCGGATCACGGCGTTCACCGACAACGAGCTGTTCCTCGTGCTGGCGTTCGGCTGGGTGTTCGTCTCGTTCATGCAGTCTATCTCCGGGTTCGGGACGCCCATCGTCGTGGTGGCGCCGCTGCTGCTCGCGCTCGGCGTGAAGCCGGTGTACTCGGTCGCCATCCCGCTCATCGGCCACGCCTGGGCGAACACCTTCGGCACGCTCGGCGTGGCGTGGCTGGCGCTGGTCCAGGTCACCGAGATGCAAAGCGTCGCCGTCACGGCGCTCGCGCTCGCCGTCCTGCTGTGGATCCCGAACCTGATCGCCGGGTTCTCGATCGCCTGGATATACGGTCGGATGGAGGCGGTCCGGTACGCCGCCCCGATGATCCTGATCGTCTCGCTGATCCACGGCGGCGGCCAGCTGGCGGCGGTGACCGTCATCCCGCCGGAGTTCGCGAACTTCTTCGCGGCGACGGTCGGCCTGCTCGCGCTCGGCCCGCTCGCGATGTGGGACCGGTACGCGAGCGCGACCGACGCGATCGGGAAGCGGCTCGTGATGACTGAGTCCCCCACCCCCGCCGCGGAAGGTGACGGGACGGGCGCGGTCGCCGACGGCGGCGTGGCGACGCCCGCCGAGGCGGCCGAGCCCGACGAGGGGCTGATGAGCCTCTCGCTCGCGGCGCTGCCGTTCGCGGCCCTCGCCGCGATCGCGTTCGTCACCGCGGTCGTGACCCCGCTCGGCGACGCGCTCGGAAGCCTCCAAGTCGGCCTGCGCTTCCCCGAGATATCGACCGGGCTCGGCGTCGTCACCGAGGCGGCCGCGCCGTACTCGCCGTTCGCGCCGCTGTCGCACCCCGGGACGTTCCTGCTCGTCAGCGCGCTCGTCGCGTTCGTCGCGTACCGGCGCGGCGGGCACTACGAGGACGCCGCCGCGCGGGCCGAGGCCGATCGGTCGGGCTTCACTCGGGCGGTGCTGGCGACCGCGATCCCGGCGTCGATCGCGGTGATCTCCTTCCTCGTCATGGCGAAGCTGATGGACCACAGCGGGCAGGTGCTCGTCCTCGCGGAGGGGACCGCGAGCGTCGCGACGCCGAATTCCTACGGGTTCCTCTCCCCGCTCATCGGCTCGCTCGGAGCGTTCATGACGTCAAGTAACACGGCGTCGAACATCCTGTTCGGCGGGCTCCAACAGCAGACTGCCGCGCAGCTCGGCGGCATCTCCGAGGCGCTGATCCTCGGCGGGCAGAGCGCCGGCGGCGCGATCGGCAACGCGATCTCGCCGGGCAACGTCATCCTCGGGACGACCGCGGCCGGGATCGTCGGCCGCGAGGGCGACGTCCTCCGAGTGACGATCCCGTGGGTCGCCGCCGTCGGCGCGCTCGTCGGCCTCGCGATCGTCCTGTTGAACGCCGCCGGGCTCCTGGGGGTGGCCTGAGATGGGCGTCCTGGGTCGGTACACGCTGGCGTTCGCCCTGATGGCGCTTTCCTTGCCCCTGATCAGCTACGGTTCGACGGCCGAGGTCGCGGCGCTCTGGGCGGTCGGTCTCGCGATGCTGACCGTCGGAGGGCTGATCCCCCCGGCGGTCCGGTTCACGGCGGCGGACCCGGACGCGCTCTGAGGACCCGCCGCTCGGGGTCGGCTCGCCCGCGGATCGACGAGGCAAGTACGACCCCAACGACGCGTTTTAATCGATCAGTCCGAACAGTACCGGTACGAACGCGAGCGGCGCGACGGACCGGCCCCGCACTGCGATCGAGGCACACGACATGACACCGAACACTACCACGCGGTCGACGAACGACGATGGGTAACGACGAATCGGACGCCTCGGCCGCCGAGACCGACGGGACGAGCGGCGACGGACCGACGGGCGAGACCGACGGCGGGTCGGCCGGCGGGGTCGACTACGCCGCGCGCGCCGCCGACACGCTCGGCTTCTCGCGGTGGTGGCAGATCGCCGCCGCGGCCGGGATGATGGCCGCGGTGAGCCCGTACCAGTACGTCTGGTCGTCCATCTCGCCGGCGCTTTCAGAGGGCCTCGACATCGCGCTGCCGGCGCTCGGCGCGGTGTTCTCGTTTTACGTGGTGTTCCAGTCGCTCTCGCAGTTCCCCGCGGGCAAGTGGCGCGACAGCCGCGGCCCGGGCGCGCTCACGTTCCTCGCGGCGCTGCTCGCGGGCGGCGGGTACATCGGCCTCGCGTACGCGACGAGCCTCTGGCAGCTGTACCTGTTGTACTCGCTGGGCGCGGTCGGCGTCGGCATCGTCTACACCGTCGCGGTCAACACCGCGGTCAAGTGGTTCCCCGACCGCACCGGGCTGACGACCGGCGTCGGGACGATGGCGTTCGCCGCCGGCAGCGCCTTGGTCGTCCCGTACGTCCGGGCGAACGCGACCGTCTCGGCGTACAGCGACGTGCTCCGCAACATCGGGATCGGCATCCTAGTGATCACGCTCGTCGGCTCGTTCCTCCTCCGTGACCCCCCGAAGGACTGGCTGGACCGGAAAAACGGCGACGGCGACGACGGCGACGGCGACGAAGGGGACGGCGGTGACGGCCTCGCGGCGTCGATCCGCGGCCGCAACTACTCGACGCGCGAGATGCTCTCGACGTGGCAGTTCTGGCTGCTGTACGCGATGTTCGTCGCGATGGCGAGCGCCGACCTCATCGTCATCGCGAACGTGGTCCGGTTCGCGGAGAACTTCGGTCTCGCGGAGCTGATCGCGACGCTCTCGGCGACGCTCCTCCCCGTCGCTGCCGGCGTCTCGCGGTTGATCCTCGGCGAGGCGACCGACCGGTTCGACCGCAAGCGCGTGATGGCCGGGTCGTTCCTCCTCGCCGGGCTGTTCCGTATCGGCCTCGTCGGCGCCGGGGAGGCCGGTAACGGCGCCGTCTTCGTCGCGTTCGTCCTCGGGGCGATGTTCTTCTCCTCGCCGCTGTACGTCTTCTTCCCCTCGCTGCTGGCCGACTACTACGGCGCGGCCAACTCCTCGGGCAACTACGCCGTCCTGTACACCGCGAAGGTCGGCGGCGGAGTCTTCTCCGGCGTCGTCGCCGGCTACCTGGTCGCGACGATGGGCTGGAACCCCACCTTCATCCTCGGCGGGGTGCTCGCGGTCGCGGCGGGGCTAGCGGTGTTCGTCCTCCGCCCGCCGAGCGGTTCGGGGCTGAAATCGACGGAACCGCAGCCGGCGGACTGATCGGGACGGACTGCCTCACCGCCGCACCGCCGCACCGCCGCCCTCCCAGTTCACCGCAGCAGCCGACTTCGCTCGCCGCCACCGGGCGCCTTTTTGCCCGCGCGCGCCTACTCGGGGTAATGGAACAACCCACCGCAGCCGCCGACCGCGACCTGTTTCCCGCGCCCCGCTCCGAGGTCTTTCAGGACCAGGGGAAGTTCCGCACGCGGTTCAACTTCCCGGGGCGAAACCTCCCGGACCGCGACGACCACGGGTACGGGCCGCTCTCGACGGTCGTCGAGTCGTTCATGGACCCCGGCACGCTGATCCGGATGCACCAGCACCGCGACGAGGAGATCGTCTCGTGGGTGCCTGCGGGCGTGATGCGCCACGACGACCGCGAGGGCAACGAGCTCGTCACCGACTCGGAACACCTCCTCGTGATGAACGCCGGGTCGGGGTTCTGGCACGCCGAGGAGACGCTGGCGGACGACCCGCCGCTGCGGATGCTCCAGATATTCGTCCGCCCCCAAGAGATCGGGTTGGAGCCCGGGATCCAGCACGGCCCGCTTCCCGACCCCGAGCCGAACGAGTGGCGCCGCGTGTTCGCGCCCGCGGGCGCCGACCACCCGTTCACCGTGCGCAACGCGGTCGACTGCTACGACGTGCGCCTCGACGCGGACGCGGCCGCGACGCTCCCCGAGATCGAGGGCCGCGACGCCTACGTGTACGTCTTCGAGGGCGCCGCCGAGGTCGGCGGCGCCGACCTCGACGAGACGGAGAGCGCCCTGTGGACCGGCGACGGCGTCCCGCCGACCGTGACCGCGGGCGACGAGGGCGCGACCGTCGTCGCCTTCCTCATTGACCCCGACGCGCCGGTGACGCGGCAGGGGACGATCGGGCGGTAGGGGACAGCGGAGGTACGTGCGCCACCGCCGGACGCGATACAGTATTTAAATAACCAGGAGCGACGACGACGGTTGCTTATAAACCGCTGTGCGGTGGCGCGTGCCTGCGAGGCCGCCACGCGGCCGAGCAGCACGCGCGAGGGAGTCGCTGGGGGACGGACGCCCCCGGGACGAGGGTGGGGAGGGGTGAGGGTGGGTGGGGGTTGGTGCCGGGGGGGACTCAAAGAGGCGGCCCGTGGGGAGGGACAGC
>NZ_JBZVGZ010000030.1:0-36700 GCF_058630335.1 Halorubrum sp. SD41 | reverse complement strand
TGGGTTTTTTTAAAAGAGGGTGCGGGGGGGCGCCCCCCAGGGGCCCCGCGACGGGGGGTGGGCCGTCCCGGGGAGGGTGGCGAGGGCGCCGCGGGCGCCAGCGACGAGGCTGGGGAGGTGTGAGGCTGCGGTGCTGTGCGGTTGCGGTGCGGGGCGGGGTGGGACTCAAAGGGGCAGCCGCGAGGACGAAGACGCGCGACGTAAGGACCGCAGGCGCGAACGGAGTGAGCGCCGAGGACCGCAGCGAGCGCATCGAGTCCTCGCGGCTGGGGCTTTGGAGGTGTGCGCCATCGAGTGATGGTTACCTGTGTATCGCCGAGCGGCTGGGGCTTTGGAGGTGTGCGCCATCGAGTGATGGTCACCTGTGTATCGCCGAGCGGCTGGGGCTTTGGCGGTGGTCGCCGTCGATCCGCAGTCAACCATTTATAAGAACTCGGTTGGTACGTTGGTGGTGTTCACCGCCGATCCGCCATCATCCATTTATAGGGATTTGTTGAAATCCTCAGAGGTTGATAGTTTCACACCCCAAATCGCTCAGTACAGGTGAACTACTGAAGGTTTCTGGGGTTTACTCCGTGGAGGAGTCGTTATATTTCTATTTTTCCTCAGATACGACACCTGATTGGCTCGGGCCAAATCGCCGTAAAGCAAACGCAACAGTAGATGATACAATCCCTATTGGGAGGCCATAGAAGATTGCTGTCCCCACGCCGGTTAAAAGTCCATAGTCAGGTTGGGGGTGATTAAGCGAGATGACACTATACAGGGCGGAGCCGCTTATGACGATCACGGCGACGGCGATACTCACGAGTATCCCGTCGTTGCGATATGTGTGTATCCCTGCCAGAATAATCGCTGATACCGTGACTCCAAGAAATGAGTTTCCCATACCGGAATTTCCAACAAGATAGAGTTGACCGAAGAACAAGGCCATGAGAATGACCGAGTACCCGAGATACCGAAGTGATAGGTTCAACGACTTCCCGAGAAGAAGCGATTCTAGCCGTGAGTCCATACACCACGCTGACTCACTGGTCATATAAGCTTTTTACCGAGAAGATCGCGGGAAATTAGACATATAGATAGTACCCAAAACGAGCAGGTACTCTATGACCGGGTTCAATACGCACTCTTCAGCGACCGGCTGTTTCAGACGATAGTGTGTCTGAAGAATAGAATTTCAACAGAGCCATTTATAAGCAAATAGCCGAATCGACGAACCCGAAAAAAATACGCCTCGATTACTGATTAGAACGCGCTCTCGCCCACCGTCTTCCGGTAGGTCGCCCGGCCGGTGTGCGCCGAGTCGTCCCACGACTCCACGTCGACGATGATCCGCGTGTTGATCGCGTCGGCCGGCGCGCCCTCGATCCGCAGCGTCGAGTCGCCGATGCGGGCGACGTGGCCGCCGCGGCCCTCACCGGCACTACCGCCGCCTTCGCCGGCACCGCCGTCCTCCTCTCCGGTCACCATCACTTCGAGGACGTCGCCGGCCGCGTAGTCCGGCGTCGACCCGCGGAACGACCAGCCGGCGAGGAACTTGTCGAAGACGCTCACGCGCGCGACACCTCCTCGGAGACGCGGTCGGGAATGTACTCCCGCCCGAAGCCGGTGATCGCGGCGAGGACGAATATCGCCACGAGGAACCAGCCGTGGAACACGTACGGCACGACCTCGATCGGGTTGACGACCATCTCGGGGCCGTACTCGGCGCCGAGCCCGTCGGGGCCGACCATCACCTGGTACCCGACCAGCACGCCGCCCGCCCACGGGAAGATGTAGCCGAGCGCGGAGGTGTTGGCGTCGAGGATATTCGCGCGACGGTAGCCGTTGATGTTGAACTTCTCGCCGATGCGGGCGATGTACGGGGCGATCGCGATCTCCGCCGCGGTGTTTATCGTGATCATCCCGTTGATCGTCGCGGTGCCGAGGACCATCGTGAGCTCCGCCCGGCGGACGGTGGTCGCGACGCGGTCGAGGAGGAACGTCTGGATCGCCTCGAAGCCGCCGCCGCGGATCATGATCTGCGCCATCGCGACGATCAGGAGCGTGAGGACGATCAGCGGGAAGAACCCGACCGCGCCGGAGTAGAGGCTCCCGCCGACGCCGGCGGTCTCACCGACCTCGACGACCGGCAGCCCGGAGAGCGACCCGGCCTCCGTGACGGTGAAGACGACGATGTCGCTCGCGCTCGATAACCCGAACAGGAGGTTGAAGGCGATCGCGACGAGCAGCCCCCACGAGATCGCCTCGACGATGTGGCGGCCGGCGACCGCCGTGAGGATGACGATCCCCATCGAGAGCAGGTGAACGAGCCCGAGCGCGTTCGCGGACTCGCGGAGCGCGACGGCGCCCTCCAGGCTCACCCCGGACATGACGGAGCCGGCGATCAGGTACGCGGCGAACGCCGGGACCGCCGCCCCGATCGCGTACTTGAACCGCGAGGCGACGACGCCGCCGATGTCGGCGTCCTGCGTCACCGCGCTCACGATCGTCGTGTCGCTGACGGGCGCGAGGTTGTCGCCGAAGACGGCCCCGGACAAGATCGCGGCGAACAGCAGCACCGGGTTCGCGCCGATGAGGACGCCGGCCGGGAAAAAGAGGGTGACGAACGCGACGGTCGCGCCGTACCCCGTGCCGATGCCGGTCGCGAGGAGGCCGCAGAGGACGAACGCGGCCGCCGGGAACGTCGACGCGCCGACGTTCAGGGCGTCGGCCGCGAAGATGAGCCCCTCGACGAAGCCGCCGGTCTGGAGCGTCTGGGCGAACATCCCGGCCCACAGCCACGCGACGATGGCGGTCGCGGCCACGCGCTGGGTCATCCCCTCGAAGATGGTGTCGGCGTACGCCTTCCAGTCGCCGCGGACGAGGAACATCCCGAGGGTCGTCCCGATCAGCGCGCCGACGACGAGGCCGTTGGTGTCGCCGATCCCGAGGACGCCGCTCTGGAGGATCGCCCAGGCGATGAAGAAGACGAGCGGGACGGTGCTCGCCCACTTCCCCCCGCGGAACTCGATCCGCGGGCCGTCGCCGTCCTGCTCGCCGACGCCGAACTCGCTTCCGTCGGGCGACTCCACGCCGTCTGTCGACCTCCCGCCGTCGGTCGCCGGCGGGTCCCCGTCTCTGGTTTCGGTCATCTATCGGTCACACCGCTCCGAACATCCACGACTCACCTAAATCCTCCCTTCCGCGGAGCGCTCGTGCGGAACAAATCCGCGAGCGGCGCGGCACGAACGAGGATGGACGGGCGCGAGGGCGGCCGCACCGCTCCGCCCCACAAGAACACCCTTAAGGACCCCGGCGGCGACTCCGCAGACGGGAACAGCACAGCTGCAGATCCGACTCGCCGGGGCCCTTTCGCCCGCGGCTTGGGAATGTAGCAGTGCGCCGACGCCTCCGACGTCGCGGTCGGGCGGGCCGCTCGCGCGGGCCGTCCGGTCGGATCGCTCGCTCCGCGAGGGATTCGTAGCCGCGTCGCGCGGAGTCGCGGTCACGTTGCGGTTGTGCCGTTCCAACCAGACAGACAATGGCACGAATGCACACGCGCCGTCGCGGTTCGTCCGGTTCGGACAAGCCGGCGACGGACGAGACCCCGGAGTGGAGCGACGTCGACGCCGAGGACATCGAGTCCCGCGTCGTCGAACTGGCGGAGCAGGGCCACGACCCCAGCGTCATCGGCCTCAAGCTGCGCGACGAGGGCGTCAAGGGCGTCCCGGTCCCCGACGTGAAGCTGGCGACCGGCAAGAAGGTCACCGAGATCCTCGAAGAACACGACGCCGACGCCGAGATCCCGGAAGACCTCCGCAACCTCATGTCGCAGGCGATCCGCCTGCGCGAGCACATGGAAGAGAACGGGCAGGACCACCAGAACAAGCGCGCGCTCCAGAACACGGAGTCGAAGATCCGCCGCCTCGCGAACTACTACCGCGGCGACGAGATCGACGAGGAGTTCACGTACACCTACGAGAACGCCGTCGAGTACCTCGAGGAGTAACGCGGCCTCACGCGGCGACTGCCGAGCCGCCACCGACACCGAGACCCAACCCACATGACCGAAGCGACGTCCGCCACGCCCGCCCCCGACGCGCTCGCCGGCGTCCTCGCAGACGCGCCGTTCGTCCGGCTCGTCGCGACCGACGACGGCGACGCGCTGGCAGCGGCCGGGCTGCTCGCGCGAGCGCTCCGAGCGACGGGCACGCCGTTTCAGGCGCGCGTCGACCCCGACCCGGTCCCCGACGACGTCGACGACGGCGTCGCGGTGGCCGTCGGCGTCGACCGCGGCCCGCACGCGATTCCGGGCACGGGACGGCCGGCGAGCGCGGCGGCCTTCGCGGTCGCCCGCGAACTCGGCGTCGAGCCCGACCCCGTGGTCGCGCTCGCCGGCGTCGTCGCGGCCGGGTCGATCCCCGGCGCCGACGGCTCCGGCGACGCGCTCGACGCCGCGGAGCGGGCCGGCCGCGTCGAGCGGCGGCCCGGCGTCGCGCTCCCGGTCTCGGGAACGGTCGACGAGGAACCGTCCCGAGCGGAGGCCCTCGCGGCCTCGACGCTCGCGCGGACCCGGTACTCCGGCGACCCCGAGGCGGCGCGCGACGCGCTCGCCCCCCTCGAACTCCCGACCGACCCCGACGCCGACGACCGCCGGCGCCTCGCGTCGCTGGTCGCGGTCGACGCGGTCGACGGCGACGACGCGAGCGAGCGCGCGGCCTCGGCAGTCGAGCGCGCGCTCCGCCCGTACGCGATGGACGGCCCGTTCGAGACGGTCGGCGGCTACGCCGACGTGCTCGACGCGCTCGCCCGGGAGGCGCCCGGGACGGGCGTCGCGCTCGCGCTCGCGGGCGACCCGGACGACTCGCTCCGGACGGCCGCGCTCGACGCGTGGCGCCGCCACGGCCTGGCGGCGCACCGCGCGCTCGACGCGGCGACCGTCGGCCGGTACGACGGCTGCGTCGTCGCCCGTGTCGACGCCGCGGCGGCCGACGGCTCGCCCGCGATCCTGCCGACGGTCGCCCGACTCGTCCGGGACTTCCGGTCGCCGGAGCCCGTCGCGATCGCGCTCGACGAGGGCACCGGTCGGCTGGCGGCGGCCGCGATCGAGCCGACCGGCCTCGGCAACGCCTGCCGCACCGCCGCCGGCGAGGTCGGCGGCGACGGCTGGGGGACCCCCGAACGCGGGGGGATCGCCGTCGAGACGGACGCGAACGACGGCGGCGACGCCGACATCACGGCGGCGCTGGCCGCGCTCAGGGAGGCGATCTGAGATGCCCGAGGAGACCCGCCGGACCGCGACGGTCCGGACGACGCACGCCGACGCCGCGACGGTCGCGGCCGCGCTCGGGCCGGACGAGACCGACTCGATGCGCACGCGCGTCGACGGCGACGTCGTCGCTTGTACCGTCGCGCGGCCGACGACCGGGGGGCTCCAGTCGACGCTGGACGACCACCTCGTGAACCTGCGCGTCGCCGACCGGGTCATCGACCGAGCGCGCGATCACGCCACCGCCGACGCAGACGCCGCGAACGCCGACGCCGCGGACGCCGCGGCTCCACTCGACTCCACAGACGAACCGCAGACGACCGACACCGACACACAATCCGACACATGAGCGAACGATCCGTATCCAAGAGCAGAGAACAGAAGCGCTGGTACACCGTGCTGGCGCCCGAACAGTTCGACCGGCAGGAGCTCGGCGAGACGCTCGCCGAGGAGCCCCAGCAGGTCGTCGGCCGCACGATCACGACGACGCTCGACCAGCTGACGGGCGACTCCAACGCGAACAACACCAAGCTAACCTTCAAGATCACCGACGTCGGCAGCGACTCGGCGTACACCGAGTTCATCAAGTACGAGCTGACGCGGGACTACCTGCGCTCGCTCGTCCGCCGCGGCGCCTCGAAGGTCGAGGCGTCGATCACGGTGCTGACGACGGACGACTACCGCGTCCGCGTCCAGCCCGTCGCCTTGACGACGAAGAAGGCCGACCGCTCGCAGGAGAAGGCGATCCGCCGCGTGATGATCGACAAGGTCCACGCCGCCGCCGAGGAGCGCACCTTCGAGGCGTTCGTCGACGCGATCGTCGACGGGAACCTCTCGTCGGCCATCTACGGCGACGCCAAGGAGATCTACCCGCTCCGCCGCGTCGAGGTCCAGAAGCTGACCCTCGAAGCGCGTCCGAGCGAGGTCGCCGCCGAGGAGGAGGCCGCCGTCGACGTCGACGCCGACGAAGTGGCCGTCGACGCCGACGAGTAACGTCTCGCCGTCGGAGCGACCGTTTTGCGTTTATCGACCGCGGAGCGGCCGCGCCGGCGCGCGAGGAGGTCATCATGAACGAGGCTCCGCTCGGCGGCTCTATTTATAAACACAACTCCCGATTGCTGTGCGGGACTGCGGTGGCGCGTGCCTGCGAGCGGCCGCCACCGGCGGCCGCGAGACAGCACCGCGCGAGGGAGTCAGTCGCCGGAGCGAAGCGGAGGCGACTGACGAGGCTGGGGAGGTGAGAGGTGCTGTGCGGAGCGGTGCGGGGTGGGACTCAAAGGGGCAGTCGCGAGGGCGGCGCAGGCGACGCAAGCACTGGAAGGAGCGAACGGAGTGAGCGACTGAAGCGCGCAGCGAGCGTGCGCCGCCCTCGCGGCTGGGGCTTTGAAGGTGTTCGCCGCCGATCCGGGATCAGTGGTTTATTAGCAAACGATTGGGTATTTGGCGGAGTCCATCGTCGATCCGGAATCTCCGACTTATAAATAGTCGCTCACTTCACGTCTCGCGTCAGCTGCTTCCGGTACGGCTCGAACTCCCACTTTTCGTAGAACGCCGCCGCGCGCTCGTTGTCGACGTCCACGTCGAGGCGGAGTTCGCCGCAGTCCCGCTCGCGCGCATCTACCGCTGCTCGCTCCAGCAACCGGTCCGCCAACCCACTCCCTCGGTACGACTCGTCCACGTAGATGTCTCCCACAACGAGCCGGTCCGGCCGGTCGAACACCTCCGGACACGCGTCGACGCTCGTCGAGACGAACGCGACGAGGTCGTGGTCCGGATCGGGGACCCCGGCGGGCGCGGGCTTCTCGGGGTCGAGGCGTTCGGGACCGAGCGTCCCGGAATCGACGCCGTCCGGAGCGAGTTCCGAATCGACCGATACGACCCACAGCCGGCGGTCCGCGTTCTCGCGGAGCAGGTCGCGCCGAAACTCCGTCTCGGCCGCGATCAGCTCCTCGTCCGGCCGGTCGGCGAGCGCGTGGCTCTCCGCAGCGGCCGCGAGATCGCGGTGGTAGGGGAGCCACAGTTCGGCGGCGTAGCGGCGGAGGGCGTCCTCGTCGGTCGGTAGCCGTCGGATCTCCATAGGGCGGCCACCGGAGCGGGCGGCATACGCTTTCGGGTCGCGTGCCACCCGTCCGCATCCGTCGATATTCGGGAGACGAAAGCTTGAAACGCCGCTCGCCCGACCTCTCGGGTATGGAACTGCGGGTCATCGAGAAGACCGACACGGAACTCCACATCGAGATCGCGGGCGAGGACCACACGTTCATGAACGTGCTGAAGGGCGCCCTGCTGGAGTCGGACGACGTCGCGGCCGCGACCTACGACATGAACCCCGAGCAGTCCGGGGGCCAGACCGAGCCCGTCCTCACCGTCAAGGCCGAGGAGGGCGACCCGCTCGACGTGCTCGCGGACGCCGCCGAGTCGATCACCGAGCGCACCGACGCGCTGCGCGACGCGGTCCGCGCGGCCTGAGCGGGGCCGACTCCCCTTTCGGCCGGGCTCTCTCCGGTTCCTTCCACTCCTCTCTCCGATTCCCTCTACTCCCTCTGTCCCGCTCCACCGCACGCCACGAGGGGCATACCTAAGTGCCGACTCCCGAAACGGGGGTGTATGCCGCCGAGCGTACTCATGCTGGGGTGGGGGTTCCCGCCGAACATCACCGGCGGGCTCGACGTCCACGTGGGGGAACTGTTCACCGGGCTGCGCGACGACCTCGGCGTCGACGTGACGCTGGTGTTGCCCGCGGAGTTCGCGCCCGACGACGAGCCCGGGCTCGAACCCGTCGAGACCGGCGAGGGCGACGTCGCGGCGCGCGTCGGACAGCTCTCCGACCGGTTCGCCGAGCTCGCGCCCGACCACGACGTGATCCACACGCACGACTGGTTCGGCTACGGTCCCGGTCGCGCCGCCGCCCGCGAGTCCGACGCCACCTGGGTCTCCTCGTTCCACTCGCTGGCGAGCGACCGCAACATCGACCCGCCGAGCCGCGAGGTCGAGACCGAGCGCCGGCTCGCGAACGCCGCCGACACGAACATCGCGGTCAGCGAGATCGTCCGCGAGGACATCCGAGAGCTGTACGACGCTGACTCGCGGGTCGTGTACAACGGCTTCTCGACGCCGCAGTTCTCCGGGAAGGACGTGCGCGAGGACCTCGGCATCGACGGCGAGATGCTGTTCTTCGTCGGCCGCCACACCGACCAGAAGGGGATCTCCCACCTCCTGTACGCGACCAAGAAGCTCCGCGGCCGCGACGTGACGCTCGTCGTCGGCGGGTCGGGCCACCAGACCGAGCAGCTGAAGCGGTTCGCGGAGCTGCTCGGCATCGACGACCGCGTCGAGTTCGTCGGCTACGTCCCCGAGGCGGAGCTGGGCGACTACTACGCCGCTTCCGACGCGTTCGTCTCGCCCTCCTACGCGGAGCCGTTCGGGATCACGATCACCGAGGCGCTGGAGGCGGGGACGCAGGTCGTCGCGACCCGCTCCGGCGTCGCCGAGGTCCTCCCCGACGGCTGCCTCGTCGAGGTCGAGACGGACTCCGAGTCGATCGTCGACGGGCTCATCGAAGCGCTCGACCGCGAGGAGCCGCCGCAGTACGAGCGCCGCGAGTGGGGCGACGTCGCAGAGGACACGCTCGCCGTGTACGAAGACGTCGCCTGACCCGTCCGAATCCCCCTTTCGCGAAGCCTTCCGTCAGTCCTCTCCGCCTCGGAACACGTCGAACTCGGTCACCGGCTGCGGGTGCGTGACCCGGAACCCGTCCGCGGTCTCCATCACGCCGCGCGTGCTGCCGGTCGCCCCGCCGTACGGGCTCTCCTCGCCGCCGGCGCCGGCGCCCTGGTACGGCGAGGTGTACGGCGACCCCCCGACCGGGTCGTCGAACCCCTCGGGCGGGAGGTAGATCCGCTCGCCGTCGTCCGACCGCACGACGACGGCGACGTCCCTCGTGCCCGTCACGTCGATGACCGTGCGGTCCTCGGCGATCCGCGCGTCGACATTGATGTCGGTGTCGTCCATGTGGACTCCTGCGACCGGGAGCGGTTTAGCTGTGCCGGCGACGCGACGGGGGTCACCGGCCGTCGAGGCCGCGACGCCCCGGGGAGCGCCGACCCGGCGCGGGTCGCCCGAGCGGTGGTGAATCCTTTTGTGCGGCGGCGCCGAACCTCGCTTCGATGGACGTCAACAGCCATGCCGAGGAGCTCGCCTCCGACCTCGGCGTCGACAAAGAGGAGGTCAAAGCCGACCTGGAGAACCTACTGGAGTACAGCGTCCCGATCGACGAGGCGAAACAGAGCGTCCGCCGGAAGCACGGCGGCGGTGGCGGCGGGTCGTCGCCCACGCCCGACGCCGTCGACGTCGGCGAGATCACGACGGACCACGACGGCGTGACGGTCACCGTTCGCGTGCTCACGCAGGGGACGCGCACGATCCGCTACCAGGGCGACGACCTCACGATCCGCGAGGGGGAGGTCGCCGACGAGACCGGCGTCATCTCCTACACCGCCTGGCAGGACTTCGGCTTCGAGCCGGGCGACTCGCTGACGATCGGCAACGCCGGCGTCCGCGAGTGGGAGGGCGAGCCGGAGCTCAACCTCAACGACTCCACCACCGTCGCCATCGCCGACGAGCCGGTCGAGGTCGACCGCGAGGTCGGCGGCGACCGCAGCCTCGTCGACGTCACGGCCGGCGACCGCGGGCGAAACGTGGAGGTCCGGGTGCTGGAGGTCGACGAGAAGACCATCTCCGGCCGCGACGGCGAGACGGACATCTTAGAGGGGGTCGTCGGCGACGAGACCGCGAAGCTCCCCTTCACCGACTGGCAGCCGCGCTCCGAGATCGAGGCCGGCGCCGACCTCCGGATCGAGGACGTGTACGTCCGGGAGTTCCGCGGCGTCCCCTCGATCAACCTCACCGAGTTCTCGACGGTCACCCCGCTCCCCGACCCGGTCGAGGTCGCCGAGGACGCCCCCCGCCTCTCGGTCGCCGACGCGGTCGGCTCCGGCGGGATGTTCGACGTCGAGGTCGTCGGCAACGTCTTGGAGGTCCGCGACGGCTCCGGGCTCATCGAGCGCTGTCCGGAGTGCGGCCGCGTCGTCCAGAACGGCCAGTGCCGGAGCCACGGCGACGTCGACGGCGAGGACGACCTCCGCGTGAAGGCGATCCTCGACGACGGGACGGACACCGTCACCGTCGTCCTCGACGACGAGCTCACCGCCGAGGTGTACGGCGGCGGCCTCGACGACGCCCTCGACGCCGCGAAGGACGCGATGGACAAGGAGGTCGTCGCCGACGACATCGCCGACACGCTCGTCGGGCGCGCCTACCGCGTCCGCGGGAACCTCTCGGTCGACGACTACGGCGCCACCCTCGACGCGGTCGAGTTCGAGCTCGCGGACGACGACCCGGCCGACCACGCCCGCGCCGCGCTCGCGGAGGTGGGCGAATGAGCGACGACGGGCCGGGCGCGCGGGAGGTCGCTTACCGGGTGTTCGCGGCCGAGTTCGACGACGCGTCCCTCTCCTACTCCGAGAGCGACGAGGAGCGCGCCCCGAACTACGTCGTCACGCCGACCGGCGCGCGGGTGAACCGCCTGTTCACCGCCGGCGTGCTCACCGAGGTCGAGCGCGTCAACGACGAGACGCGCCGCGGCCGCGTCGTCGACCCCTCCGGCGCGTTCGTCACCTACGCCGGCCAGTACCAGCCGGAGGCGCAGACGTTCCTCGAACGCGCCGAGCCGCCGGCGTTCGTCGCGCTCACGGGCAAGGCCCGCACCTTCGAGCCGGAGGACTCCGACCGCGTGTTCACCTCCGTCCGCCCGGAGAGCCTCAACGAGGTCGACGCCGACACCCGCGACCGGTGGGTCGTCTCCGCCGCGGAGGCCACGCTCGACCGCCTCGCGGTGTTCGCGAAGGCGCTCGACTCCGACCTGCGCGGCGAGGAGCTCCGCGCGGCGCTGGAAGCGGGCGGCGCCCCGGCCCCGCTCGCGGCCGGGATCCCGAAGGCGCTCGACCACTACGGCACCACCGCGGCCTACGCCGAGGCGGTCCGCCGGCTCGCGGTCGACGCGCTGGAGCTGATCGCGGGCGACCGCGACGAGGTCCGCGCGCTCGACATCGCCCCCGACGAGGGCGAGGCGACCGCGATCGGCCCGCTCCCCGAGACCGACGTGACGGTCGCGGAGCCGGTCGCGACGGTCGAGGGCGACGAGGCCGCGGGCGAGAACGCCGGCGACGAGCCGGAACCGCCCTCCGAAGAGACCGATGTCGAACCGACCGCGGAGTCGGAATCGAGTGCCGACGCTGAGTCGAGTGCCGACGCCGGATCGACCGAGTCGGAAATCGACGAATCCAGCGAACCCGAGACGGACGACGCGGTCGAGCCCGAACCGACTCCGGCCGACGAGTCAGAGTCGCTCGGCGATGCGGGAGACGCATCCGAGACGACCGACGACGTCGCCGATACTGACGACGGTACCACGACCGACGACGGCGGCCTTGGCGACTTCGACGCTGGCGGGGAAGCGGACGCGACGACGGAATCCGACGGCGACGCGGACGCGACCCCGGACCTCGACCCGGACGCGGACGCCGACGACATGTACCAGCTCGACGACGAGGAGCGCGAGGAGATCGAGTCCGAGTTCGGCACCGACTTCGCGACCGGGACCGAGGTCGACGAGCCCGGCGAGGCCGACATCGACGTGCCCGACCCGGAGGAGATCGCCGAGGAGGCCGAGGACCCCGCCGTGGCCGCGGACGACGCGGTCGCGGCCGGGTCCGAAAGCGACGAGGCCGACGCGGCCGACTCCGCGACCGCCGACGTCGAGACCGAGACCGACGCCGACGCCGAGGCGGACGACGCCGACCTCGAAGCCGCGGCGGTCGCGGCGATGGGCGACCTCGACGACGGCGACGGCGCGCCCCGCGAGGCGGTCGTCGAGCGCGTCGCCGACGAGCACGGCGTCGACCCCGGCGCGGTCGAGGACGCCATCCAGGACGCGCTGATGAGCGGGCAGTGTTACGAGCCCGGCGACGGGCTCCTCAAGCCGATCTGATGGCGCGGGGCGAGCCGACCACCGTCGAACCGGTCGTCGGCGAGTCGGCGGCCGTGGCCGACCTCGGCGGCGAGCGCGCGCTGCTCGTGGCGGATGTCCACGCCGGCATCGAGGTCGGCCTGCGCTACGAGCGCGGCGTCGAACTGGACTCCCGCGCCGACGCGCGTCGCGAGCGACTCTGCGGTCTCGTCGCCGAGACGGCCGCCGACCGGCTCGTCGTCCTCGGCGACCTCGCGCACCGGATCGGAGCGCCCGACGGCGACGAGCGCGCGGAGCTGGAAACCCTGATCCGCGCCGTCACCGACCGCGTGCCGATGACGCTCGTCGAGGGGAACCACGACGCGGGCGTCGCGG
Organism: Halorubrum sp. SD41; assembly: GCF_058630335.1. Lineage (NCBI taxonomy): Archaea > Methanobacteriati > Methanobacteriota > Halobacteria > Halobacteriales > Haloferacaceae > Halorubrum > Halorubrum sp. SD41. The sequence continues at coordinate 24,044 of NZ_JBZVGZ010000030.1, read as the reverse complement.
CGGCGTTCGCGGACGACCTCGACGTGATCGGCGCCGGCGGCGGCGTGCTCGGGGATACCGTCGCCGTCTGCCACGGCCACACGTGGCCGGACCCGGCGCTCCTCGACGCCGACGTGGTGTGTATGGGCCACGAACACCCCCAAGTGCGACTGGAGGACGCGGTCGGCGGCTCGCGCGTCGAGCGCGCGTGGCTCCGCGGCGAGCTCGACCCCGCGGCGTTCGCCGAGGACGGCGCGGACGGTGTCGGGGACGCCAGCGACACCGACCCGCCCGAACTCGTCGTCTTCCCCGCGTTCAACGAGCGGTCGGGCGGGACGTGGGTGAACGTCGAGGGGCAGTCGTTCCTCGCGCCGTTCCTCCCCGCCGCGCTCCCGGCCGGGGACGCGTACCTGCTCGACGGGACGCGGCTCGGCGACTACCGCCGGATCTGAGCGCCGCGAGCCAGTCTCCCTAGCGCCGCGGGCGCGTCCTCTCGTCGGGCGTGACGGCCGGGACGGTTTTGCCTCGCGGCGCGCAACCCGTCTTATGGTCACCGACCGCTCTCCCACCGAAATCGACGAAGAGGGGTGGCACTGGCTCCGGGTCAAGCACGTGACCGGATTTCCCAGGCAGGCCCGCGACGGCTACTTTCCGGACCACGACGTGACGCGGCCGGCCGCGACGAGCGAGGCAGACCTGCCGGGAGTCGACCCGAAGCGAGTGGCGTCGCTCCCGGCCGACCCCGAGACCGTCCGCGACGTCGACCGCCTCGCGCTGGAGACGACGTACCTGAGCGGGAAGTGGCTCGTCGAGCGCCCCGCCGAGACGGTCGACGAGTTCTGGGAAGCGGTCGTCGAAGACGTCGAAGCCGGGCGGTTCTGGGACGCGAAGGTCACGACCCGCGCCGGCCGCGAGGCGTTCGGCGAGACGGACCACGCCGTGCTGGTGTTCACGCCGAACTACTTCGATCGGGCGGACGTCGAGCGGGTGCGGCGCCGGCTGCGGGAGGTCCACGGGGCGACCGAGGAGATCCGGTACCGACCCGACGTGTACACGCTCGACGGGGTCCACGAGGAGCGGCTCGGCGCGCTCGCCGCCTCCGACGCGGCGCGGTTCCGGGTCTGAGGCTCGAATCGGGGGAGAAGTCCGGCTACTCGACCGGTCGGAGCCGGAACCCGTCCCAGTCCTGGCTCTCCGGCTCGCGGATGCCGGCGCCCGGCTCGCGCAACTCGTCGGCGTACACCGGCTCGACGCGGTCGCCGATGTCGACGTCGAACGACTTCCCGGAGTCGTCCTCGCGCTCCGCGATCTGCCCGAGCGCGCGGACCGGCGGGCCGTCGTACTCGTCGCCCATCTCGAACTCGACGATCGCGAGCGTGTTCGGCTCGCGGACGCCCGGGGGCGTCGCGGTCGAGGTCGTCCACGTGATCACCCGGGCCTCGTGTTCGCGGAGGTCGACCGTCCCGACGCGCTCGGCGCCGTTCGGGCTCACGGTGTGGGGCGGGTAGGTGACCGTCCCGTCCGCGTACTCCGCCGCCTCGAACGTCGGTTCGTCGCCGCCGGACTCCTCGCCGTCGCTTCCGGTCGCGTCGTCGTGCTCGTTGTCGCTCATTGGCTTCCCTCCAAGACGGTGGTGGTCACGCAGTTCCCGAACCCGCCGACGTTACAGGCGAGCCCCGTGTCGGCCTCGACCTGTCGCGGACCGGCGTTCCCGGTGACCTGCTGGTAAATCTCGTACACCTGTGCGACGCCGCTGGCCCCGAGCGGGTGGCCCTTCGACTTGAGCCCGCCCGAGGTGTTGATCGGGAGCTCGCCGTCGCGGTCGGTGACGCCCTCCTCGACCGCCTTCCACCCCTCGCCCTTCTCGAAGAAGCCGAGGTCCTCGCTCTGGAGGAACTCGAGGATGGTGAACATGTCGTGGAGCTCCGCCACGTCGACGTCGTCCGGGCCGATCCCGGCCATCTCGTAGGCGATATCAGAGGAGTCGACGACGCCGCCCATCGTCGTCGGGTCCGCGCGCTCGTGGACGACGTGGGTGTCGGTCGCGCCGCCGATCCCGCTGATCACGGCGTAGTTGCCGTCGGGCGCGTACTCCTCGGCGACGGACTCGGGACAGAAGACGAGCGCCGCGGAGCCGTCCGTGATCGGACAGAAGTCGTACAGCCGGAGCGGGTCGGCGACGACCGGCGAGTCGAGCACCGTGTCGAGGTCGACCTCCTTCTGAAACTGCGCGTGGGGGTTGTCCACGCCGTTTTTGTGGTTCTTCACGGCGACCTTGCCGAGGCTCTCGCGCGGCGCGTCGTACTCGTCGAGGTAGAGGCGCGCGGTGAGCCCCGCGAAGGAGGGGAGCGTGACGCCCTGCTTGTACTCGACCGGGTGGGTGAGCGACGCGATCACGTCGGTCGCCTCCGATGTCGTCCGGTGGGTCATCTTCTCGCCGCCGACTAACATCGTGAGGTCGCTCGCGCCGGAGGCGACCGACTGCCACGCGGCGTACACGCCCGCGCCGCCGGACGAGGAGGTCTGGTCGATCCGCGCGGTGTAGGCCGGCTGGGCGGCCAGGTCGTGGGCGAGCGCGTTCGGGACGCCGGTCTGTCCCTCGAACTCGCCGCTGGCCATGTTCGAGACGTACAGGTGGTCGAGGTCGTCGCCGTCGACGCCGGCGTCGTCGAGCGCGGCCGCGCCCGCCTCCGCCAGCAGCTCCCGAACCCAGGCGTCGCGCTGCCCGAACCGGGTCATCGACGCGCCGACGATCGCTACGCGTTCCATGTCCGCGGGTCGGACGCGGTCGCCTAAAACGTACCTCTCTGCGGTCGGTGGGATGGGGAGGCCTTCCCCGCCGACTCACTCCGCGCGCCGCCCGCCGTGGCCCGGGTAGTCGCGCTCGAAGCGCGACCCGATCTCGTCGCGGTCGAGCCGGATCACGACCGGGCGCCCGTGCGGGCAGGCGTACGGGTTCTCGCAGGCGTCGAGGCGGTCGAGGAGGTCGACGACCCGCCCCTCGGTCAGCGAGGTGTTCCCCGTGACGGAGGGGTAGCAGGCGAGGTCGGCGAGCAGCTCGTCGACGACGTCCGCGACCGGCTCGTCGCCCGCGGCGGCGTCGTCGACCAGCGCGGAGAGCACGTCCCGCAGGAGGTCGGGGTCGAGCGCGGCGTCGAAGACGGCCGGGACCGCCGTCACCGCGACCTCGCGCTCGCCCGCGCGCTCGGCCCGGAACCCGATCGCGGCGAGGTCGTCGACGAACTCCTCGAACAGCGCCGCCTCGCGCGCGGTCAGCTCGATGCGGACCGGCTCCGCGAGCGCCTGCGCGTCCGCGCCGTCCGCGAAGGCCGCCTTCAGCCGCTCGTAGTTCACCCGCTCGTCGGCCGCGTGCTGGTCGATCAGCACGAGCCCGTCGGGCGCCTCGGCGACGACGTACGTCTCGTGGAGCTGGCCGAGTACCCGCAGCGAGGGCAGCGAGTCGAACTCCCGCTCGCGCTCGGTCGCCTCGCCGTCGAGGGTCCGCTGTCGCGCGGCGGGTCGGGGTCGGGAGTCCGACCGTCGCGCGTTTCCGCCGACGGACGCCTCCCCGCCGCTCGCCGCCCCCCCGCCGCTCGCCGCCTCCCCGCCGCCCGCCGTTCCGTCGCGGTCAGGTTCGCTGCGGTCAGGTCCGGTGCGGTCCAGTCCGTCACCGGGCGACGGGGAGCCGTTCGGGTCCTCGACGCTCGCGGCGTCGGCGTCGCGGTCGACCGCGCCGCTCAGGGTCTCGGCGTCGTCGGCCTCGTCCCCGGCGCCGACGTCGGTCGGTCCTCCCGGATCGCGCTCCGTCGCGTCTTCCTGCCAGCTTCGGGGAGAGGGCCGGTCGCCGACCGCGTCGTCGCCCGCGCCGCCGCCCAGCCCGTCGACCGCCCACGCCGCGTCGTCGTCCGGGTCCAGCTCGGTCGGACTGGCCGGGTCCACGCCGTCCGCGTCGGACGAATCCGCGACGTCCGCGTCGGTCGGACTCGCGCCGGTCTCGCGGTCCCCGTCCGTAGTCCCTCCGGAGTCGGTCGATTCGGTCGATTCGGTCGAGTCCGTCGGCTCGGCCGGTTCCGTCGACTCGGCCGATTCAGCCGCGCTCGCGGGCTCGCGCCCCTCGCGCGCGGCGCGCTCGTGGCCGGTGTCTGCCCCGCCGACGGCCTCGGCGTCGGGCGTCTCGGGACTGACCGCGGTCTCGTCCGGCGCCGACTGGCCGCGGGGCGCCGTCGAGCGGATCAGGCCGTGGTCGAGTAGGGCCGACTCGACCGCGTCCTCGACCGCCGAGCGGACCGCGGGCTCCTCGTCGAAGCGGACCTCCAGCTTGCGCGGGTGGACGTTCACGTCGACGTCGCCGGGCGGGACCTCGACGAAGAGGACGGCGAACGGGTAGCGGTCGGGCGCCAGCTGGCCGCCGTAGGCGTCGAGGGTCGCCTCGCGGAGCGCGCTCGCGGTGACGTACCGGCCGTTGACGTACGTCGAGAGGTAGTCGCGGGTTGAGCGCGCCGTCTCGGGGTGGGAGACGAGCCCCGTCACGCGCCGGACCGGCGCGTCGTCTCCCGTTCCGTCCTCGTCCCCGTCCCCGCCGTCGGGTGCCCAGTCGACGTCGATCATCGACTCGGCGACCTCGCGGCCGTAGACGGCGAGGACGGCCGAGCGGAGGTCGCCGTTCCCCTCCGTCGCGAACGTCTCGCGGCCGTCGTGCTCTAAGGAGACCGCGACGTCGGGGTTCGCCAGCGCGTAGCTCGTCACCACGGTGTTCACGTGGTCGAACTCCGTGGCCGTCCGCTTGAGGAACTTCTCGCGGGCGGGCGTGTTATAAAAGAGGTCGTCGACCTCGACGGTCGTGCCCGCCGGGCAGCCCGCGGGCCGGACCTCTCCGACCTCGCCGCCCTCGACGGTGATCTCCGCGCCCGCCTCGGCGTCCGGGGGGCGCGACCGCACCGTCAGTCGGGAGACGGCGCCGACGGTGTACAGCGCCTCGCCGCGGAAGCCGAGCGTGGCGACGCCGCGGTCGAGGTCCTCGATGTCGCCGATCTTCGAGGTGGCGTGCTCCGCGACGGCCGCCTCCAGCTGATCTTCGGGGATGCCGACGCCGTCGTCGCGGACGCGGATCCCCTCCGTGCCGCCCGACTCGACCGACACCGCCACGCGGCTCGCGCCCGCGTCGAGGCTGTTCTCGACCAGCTCCTTCACGACGCTCGCGGGCCGCTCGACGACCTCGCCGGCCGCGATCCGCTGGACGGTCCGCTCGTCCAACCGCTCGATGTCTGGCGGCTCCATGTTACCGTCCGTCCGACGAGCGCGCACTTCAAGCCGTTGTCGCCCGCGGCGACGCGAGACGGACTGAAGCCCGGCGAGCATGCCCTTTATAAACAAATGCGGTGGCGCGTGCCTGCGAGGCCGCTCTGCGGCCGAGCAGCACGCGCGAGGGAGTCGGTGATCCGGAGCAACGCGGAGGACCACCGACGAGGCTGGGGAGGCGTGAGGCGCGGTGCGGTCGCGGCCGGGCGGGACTCAAAGGGGCAGTCGCGAGGCGGGCGCAGGCGAAGTAAGGACCGCAGAGAGCGAGCGAAGCGAGCGACTGAGGACCGCAGCGAGCGTGCGCCCGCCTCGCGACTGGGGCTTTGGCGGTGTTCTCTGTCGCTCCGCCAGAAATCATTTATAAATAAGCAGATCAGAAACCGGAAGCGGCCATCGCGGCGTCAGCAGTTTTCAGGTAGACCTGTCGGGTTCCGATAAGACTCGATCTCGCCATGGGGAGAAAGTACGAACGATCGGTTCACACGTCGGGGGTGTCCCCGAAACCCGACTCTAATTAAGCGACCGCGGCCGCGATCTCCTCGTCGGTGAGGAACACGTCCTCGCCGGTCTCGGCGTCGAACAGATGGATGTCCGCCTCGTCGAAGGTGACGCCGACCTCGTCGCCGGCCTCGGGGAGCACGTCCGCCGGCGCTCGCGCGAGGAAGTCCTCGGTCACGTCGAGGTGGACGTAGTTGTCGGAGCCGATCGGCTCGACGACCTCGACGGTCGCGGTCAGCGTCTCCTCGCCGGTCGGCTCCTCGACGACCTCGATGTTCTCCGGGCGGATCCCGAGCGTGTACGGGCCGCTCTCGAACTTGTGGCCGGCGACGTACTCCCGGCTGAGCGAGAGCGAGAGCCCGGAGGACTCGTCGCGGACCGTCGCGGTCGTCCCGTCGGTCTCGACGTCGACGTCGAGGAAGTTCATCGACGGCGAGCCGATGAAGCCGGCGACGAACTCGTTGACGGGGTTCTGGTACACCTCGGTGGGTTCGCCGACCTGCTGGAGCTCGCCGTCGTTCAGGATGGCGAGGCGGTCGCCCATCGTCATCGCCTCCTCCTGGTCGTGGGTGACGTACATCGCGGTGACGCCGAACTCCTTCTGGAGCTTCTGAATCTCCGCGCGCATCTCCGTGCGGAGCTTCGCGTCGAGGTTCGAGAGCGGCTCGTCGAAGAGGAACACCTCGGGCTCGCGCGCGATGGCCCGACCGAGCGCGACGCGCTGCTTCTGCCCGCCGGAGAGCTCGTCCGGCTTGTCGTCGAGGAGGTCCTCGATCCCCATCATCTCCGCCATCTCCCGGACGCGCTCGTGGCGCTCCTCCGTCGTCATATCCGTGCTCATCTTGAGCCCGAACGCCATGTTCTCGCGGACCGTCTTGTGGGGGTATAACGCGTAGTTCTGGAACACCATCGCGACGGGACGCTCCTTCGCGTGGACCTCGGTGACGTCCTCGTCGTCGAAGCTGACGGTACCGGTGGTCGGCTCTTCGAGCCCGGCGACCATCCGGAGCGTGGTCGTCTTCCCGCAGCCCGACGGCCCGACCACGGTCACGAACTCCCCGTCGTCGATCTCAAGGTCCAGGTCGTCGACGGCGACGATGGTCCCTCGGTCGAACTCCTTCCGGAGCGTATCGAGCGTGACGCGTGCCATTTCCCTGAAGACCGGTCCGCTGGCATATGAGTTCTTTGCTGTTTTTCTGATATATGGTGAATAATCTCTTCTCAAATATCGGCAACACCCACTCGCCGAGTCGATCGTCGATCGTCACGGTCGACACGGATCGATCCGGATCGATCGGGACGTACCCCAAACACTAAATGTATGAAAATATAATTCATCATTTGTTCTAGCCACATGAACAAGAAACGTAGAACGCTGCTCAAGGCGATGGGGGGAACGACTGCGCTCGCGGGACTCGCGGGCTGTATCAGCACCGGCGGCGACGGCGGTGACGGGTCCGACGGAAGCGATGGCGGCGACGGCGAGAGCGGCGGCACCGCGACGCTGTGGACCGACCTCTCGGACGGCGAGGACGAGGCCATGTCCTCGTACATCGACGAGTACGAGTCCGAGAGCCCCAACACGATCGAGAAGAACGAGCCGGGCGGCGAGCTCGACCAGCAGCTCGAAACCGCGATCCCGGCCGGCGAGGGGCCCGACTCGTGGATCTGGGCGCACGACTGGATCGGCCGGTTCGCGGTCCGCGAGGAGCCGCCGTTCCTCTACGACGCGAGCGACGACGTCGACGCCTCGCTGGACGTCTTCACGGAGACCGCCCAGGAGGCCGTCCAGTTCGACGGCGCGCTCCACGGGCTCCCGTTCGCCTCGGAGACGGTCGCGCTGTTCTACAACGAGGACATGGTCGACGAGCCGCCCGAGACGTTCGAGGAGATGCTCTCGGTGATGGACGAGTATCACAACCCGGAGAACGGCGAGTACGGCCTCTCGTACCCCGTCACGGACCCGTACTTTGCTAGCGGGTTCATCCAGGCGTACGGCGGCGACATCTTCGACACGGAGAGCCTCGAGACCGCCCTCGACAGCGACGCGTGTAAGCGGGGGATGGACGCGCTTGAACAGCTGTTCGACTACGTGCCGGCCGACCCCGGCTACGAGTCGCAGATCGTCGCGTTCGCCGACGGCGCCGCGCCGTTCGCGATCAACGGCCCGTGGGAGATCGCGAACCTCGGCGAGGAGATCGAGAATCTCGGCGTCACGACGCTGCCGACCGTCGACGGCAACAACCCCCGGACGTACTCGGGGATCCAGACGTTCTACTTCAGCGCGATGCTGTCGGACGCCGACCAGCCGACGGTCGACGCCGCGACGGGCCTGGCCGAGTGGTACACCACGAACGAGGACATCATCGAGACCAACGCCGAGGAGCAGGGGTACATTCCCGTCCTCTCCTCCGTCGTGGAGGACGGCGACCTCTCCGCCGACGTTCAGGCGTTCGCTCAGCAGGTCGACCACGGCGTGCCCATCCCGACCCACCCGAACATGAACGCCGTCTGGACGCCGCTGACCGAGGCGCTGACCCGCGTCTTCAACGGCAATCAGGAGAGCGGCCCGGCCCTCGACCAGGCCGCGTCGGAGATCCGGGAGAACCAGTAGGCGGCCTCTCCACCAGCTACCATGGCCTCTTCACAACTCGACGCCGGCGGCGGGCTCTCGCGGCTCCGGTCAGCGCTGCCGTTCTCCGGTCGCGACTGGGGACTGCTGCTCGTCATCCCCGGCGTGGTCCTCTTCTCGAGTTTCATGCTGTACCCGATCGTCTACCTGTTTTACATCTCGCTGACCGACGCGACGTTCGCCGGGTCGGTGATCGGCGGCGGCGCCGAGCTGATCGGGCTCGCGAACTACGCACAGCTGCTGGCGGACCCGCAGTTCTGGACGTCGATGTCGACGACGTGGCTGTTCGTCGCCGTCTCGCTCGTGGTCAAGGTGTTCGTCGCCGTCGGCATCGCGCTCCTCTTGAACCACGCGCGGGTCGTCGGCAAACGCTACATGCGCGCCGCGGTGATCGTCCCGCTGGGGTTCCCCGGCATCTTCACGATCACCGTCTGGCGCGGGATGTTCAGCGACGCCCGATTCGGCGTGTTCAACACGCTGCTCGGCCGCTACAACGAGTTCATGTCGGCGCTGTCGGCGCCGCAGGTCCTCCTCTTCGACGTGCCGATCGGCTTCCTCAGCGGCCGCTGGGAGGCATTTTTCGCGTACGTCACCACGGAGGTGTGGCTCGCGTACCCGTTCATGGTGATCATCATCGTGAGCGCCTTACAGGACGTGCCAAAGTCGCTCCACGAGGCCGCGATGGTCGACGGCGCCGGGTGGCTCCAGCGGTTCCGGACGGTCACCCTCCCGGCGATCAAGGGACCCGTCCTCTTCGCCTCCATCCTCACCGCGGCGACGTCGTTCCAGCAATTCCTGATCCCGTGGGTGTTCAACCGGGGCGGCCCGGCCAGGCAGAACGAGCTGATCATCGTGTACGGCTACCGCGAGGCGATCAGCTTCAACGAGTTCGGGCTTTCCGCGGCGATCCTCATCGTCGCCATCGCCTTCGTCGGACTCTTCATGCTCGTCGCCGTGCGCTACGGCGGCCTCGCCGAGGGGGTGGGTGAGCAATGAGCGCGGTCCGCTCGTTCGCGGCGCTCGTCGCCGCCAAGCTGGTCGCGTTCGCGACCGCCCCGAAGCGGTTCGTCGTCACCGTCCAGCGGGCGATCTACGACCTCCGCGCGGGCAAACGCACGCCGTGGGACGTCTCGAAGAGCGTCCTGATGACGCTGTTCGGGCTCGCGATGGTGTTGGTGCTTCTGTTCCCGCTGTTCTGGATCTTCACCGCGTCGCTGGCGGAGGGGACGCGGCTGTTCACCACCAGCGGCATCTTCCCGGACCCGTCGACGTACAACCTCGGCGCGTACCGCTGGGTGATCTTCGAGTCCGACTTCTTCTTCGTCGACGGCGACTGGGGGTACCCCCAGCTCGTCCTCGGCGGCGGGGGCGGGCTGGTGAGCTTCCGGTGGGCCGGCACCGAGACCGGTCCCGGCGCGCTGTTCAACAGCCTCTACATCGTCAGCGTGACGCTCGCGGCCGGGTTCGGGATGATCGTCCCGGCGGCGTACGCGTTCTCGCGCCGGAAGTTCGTGGGCCGCAAGCGCATCCTCTACGGCTACGTGCTGTTCACGCAGATCGGCGCCGGACTGTCGATCGCGACGCTCGTGGCGTTGTACTCGCTGTTCAGCAGCTACGGGCTCACGAACAACCTGTTTGTCCTCGGGCTGTTCTACGCCGCGTCGGCGATCCCGTTCAACACGTGGCTGCTGAAGACGTACATGGACAACATCCCCGTCTCCTACGAGGAGGCGGCGATGGTCGACGGCGCGAGCTTCCTCGACACGATCCGGGAGGTGATCCTCCCGCTGACGAAGCCGGGGCTCGCCGTCGTGCTCATCTTCGTCTGGCTCGCCGGCTGGAACGAGTTCATCATCGCGCAGACGCTGCTGCGCCCCGAGAACTACCCGCTGTCGGTGGAGCTGTACAACATCGCGACCGAGGGCCGGTTCTCGACGCCGTGGACCCGCTTCGCGGCGTTCGCGAACCTGTTCGCGCTGCCGGTCGCGATCGTCTACTTCGCGGCCCAGCGCTCCGTCGAGGACGGCCTCTCGTTCGGCGGCATGGAGGGGTAACGGACCGAGCGCGGTCCGTCTTCGGTCGATCTGCGTTTCTCGTTTCTCGTTTTCGCGGTTCGTTTTTGCCTGAGCGGTCCGGCCCGCGACCGATCGTCTCGACCGCTCCGCACGGCACCGCACCTCACGCCTCCCCAGCCTCGGCGGGCGGCCCGGCGCGGGCGGAGCCGCGCCGGACCGCCGCCTCCCTCGCGGGCTTCTCGCGGCCGCCGGCGGCGGCCGCTCGACGGCGGGCCGCCCCGAAATGACTAATAAAAACCGCACCGCCCGAACCCCTCCGCCGGTCAGTCGGCCGCGGTCGGAGGCGCCGGCGTTCCCGTGAGCCGGTCGCGGTCGTGGGCGGCCTCGAAGTCGAGGTCGGGGCCGCGCGCGATGATGCCCGAGGGGGTCACGTCCGGGTGCGTGGTGTAGTAGTGCTCCTTGATGTGCTCCATGTTCACCGTCTCCGCGACGCCCTCGGTCTGGTAGAGGTCGCGCAGGTACGGCCAGAGGTTCTCGTACTGGTGGATGAACTTCCGGTTGCACATGAAGTGGGTGTGGTACACCTGATCGAAGCGGACCAGGGTGGTGAACATACAGATGTCCGCCTCAGTCAGGGAGTCGCCGACGAGGTAGCGCTGGTCGGCGAGCCGCTCGTCGTAGCGGTCGAGCGCGCCGAACAGGTCGTCGATCGCCTCGTCGTAGGCGCTCTGCGAGGTGGCGAAGCCGGCGCGGTAGACGCCGTTGTTGATCGGCTCGTAGATGTCCGTGATCACCTCGTCGACGTCCGCGACGGTCGCGTCGTCGTCCGCGTCGGGTAACAGCGAGACGCCGTTGCCGAGGTCGTCGAACGCGGTCGAGAGGGTGCGGAGGACCTCGCGCGACTCGTTGTTGACGATCGTCTCCTCCTCTTTGTCCCACAGCACGGGGACGGTCACCCGGCAGGTGGCGTCGGGGTCGGCCTCCACGTACAGCTCGCGGAGGAAGTCGCTGTCGTGGAGGTGATCGCGGGTACAGCCCTCCTTCTCCGGGGTGAACTGCCAGCCGTCCTCGTCGCGGTACGGGTCGACGACCGAGACGCCGATCGCGTCTTCGAGGCCCAAGAGCGACCGCGCGAGCAGCGTGCGGTGCGCCCACGGGCAGGCGTACGAGACGTACAGGTGATACCGGCCGGCCTCCGGCTGGAAGCGCTCGTCCGGCTCCGCGTCGACGTGGTCGGGCACGTCGCTGCCCGCGACCCAGTTCCGGAAGGTGGTCTCGCCGCGCTGGAACGCGCCCTCCTCGTCGGTCGCCTCGTAGGTGTCCGTGCGCCACTCGCCGTTCACGAGCTGATTCATGTCCGGTACGTGGGCCTCCGTCCGTATAACGTGGGCGGGGACACGCGTGTCACCCGCCGAACGCGGAGCGAACCGCCGGATCTCGATCCCCTCCTACTCGTAGACGCTCACGTCGTCGAACCGGCCCTCGTAGGCGACGTTCGACGGGAGGGTCGGCTCGTTGCCGGAGAGGAACATCCGGTCGAGCTTCGCCCACGTGTTCTCGTACGCGAGGTGCGCGAACTCCACGAGCCCGCGGAGCTGGTGGCCGGCGCCGCCGCGGTGGATCACCGTCCGGGGCCGGCGCTCGCGGAACGCGTCGACGACCGCCTCCTCGTCGGCGAGGTCGCCCTCGAAGGCGGTCCACGCCTCGCCGACCGTGCCGGGGAGGTGGGCGTACGACGAGCCGAACCCGGCGCAGCCGGTCTCCTCGGCGGTCCGGCGCGCTCGCGCGTTCTGGTGGGGGAGCAGCTTCGTGTTGTACGTCTCGACCGCGTCGAGCCGCGCGGCGTGGGCGTCGACCTCGGGCTGCGTGAGCGAGATGGTGGCGAACCCGGGGTGAGGGACGAGGACCGCCGCGTCCTGCCGCTCGAACTCGGCCATCGCGCCCTCGAAGGTGATGTAGTCGGGGACCGGGTCCGAGAGCCCGATGGCGAGGAGGTGCCGCCGGTTCCCCCAGTCGCCGGTGAACACCTCGCGGGCGGGGACGACGGTCAGCTCGTCGTCGGTGTACCGCGCCGCGCGCTCGCGGATCGTCGGGAGCCGCGTGAAGTGCGGCGCGTACACGAGCGCGTCGATCCCGCGGGCCTTCGCGCGGGCGACGACCTCGTCGTCGAGCACCTTCACGTGGGCGTCGACGCGCGTTTGCGGTCGGGTCACGGTCGCACGGTCGTCGCGGCGGCGCAAAGGCGTATCGTTCGACGACGACGGTGCCGCGACCGCGGACAGAGAGACGCGGCACCCCCCGGCGTCGCCGCGGCACGCTTTCCTCGCCGCCGCGGCACGGCCCGACGAGGTGGGAAACCGTTAATCCCCCTCGGGCGAGAGTTCGGGGTATGGCCCCTCGCTGGACGTGCGGCATCGGCGACTGCGACGCCGCCTTCGACGACGTGGAGGCGGCGATCGTCCACCAGACGAACGAGCACCAGCGCCACGAGTGTAAGGTCTGCGGCACCATCGTCCCGGACGGCTACTTCGCGATCCGCCACGCGTTCGACGAGCACACCCGCGCCGAGTTCGTCCGCGCGTACGACGCCGACTCGGCGGCCGTCCGCCGCCGCGAGGAGATCAAAGGCGAGATCGAGTCGGCGGCCGACCTCCAGCGGGTCGTCGAGGAGCTCGACCGCGGCGTCTGACCCGCTCTCCCGACCCGCCGCTCTCCGAACCCGATTTATAAAACTCGCTTCCCGAACGCGCTCGCCGCCAGCTCCGTCGCCAGCTCGGCCGTCTCGTTGTGCTGGTCGAGCGTCGGGTTCACCTCGACGATCTCCATCGAGCGGAGGGCGTCGGTCTCGTCGACGATCTCCATCGCGCTGTGCGCCTCGCGGTAGGTGACCCCGCCGCGGACGGGCGTCCCGACGCCGGGCGCGGCGTTGGGATCGAGCCAGTCTAAATCGAGGCTGACGTGGATCCCGTCGACGCCGTCCGCGGCGACCTCGAGCGCCTCCTCCGTGACTTCGGTGATCCCCCGCTCGTCGATGTCCGACATCGTGTACGCGGCGAAGTCGCGCTCTCGGATCAGCTCCGCCTCCGCCTCGTCGACCGACCGGAGCCCGACGAGGGCGACGTTCTCCGGCGACAGTCCCGCGGCGTTCGCCCACTCGGTGTCCGCGAACTCGTCGACCCCGAGCGCGGCCGCCAGCGGCATCCCGTGGACGTTGCCCGAGGGGGTCGTCGCGGGCGTGTTGAGGTCGGCGTGCGCGTCGAACCAGACGGCGCCGATCTCCGCGTCGCGCGCGGACCCCGAGAGGCTCCCGATGGCGATGGAGTGGTCGCCGCCGAGCGCGAGCGGCACCTCGCCGTCGTCGAGCGTCGCGGCGACCTCGTCGCCGAGCCGCCGGCAGACGTCCGCCGTCTCGCGGAGGAACTTCGCCTTCCCCTCGCTGGGCGCGTCCGCGTCCGGGTCGCGCTCCTCCGCCCGCGGGACGGGGAGGTCGCCCGCGTCGACCGCCTCCACGCCGGCGCCGGCGAGCTGCTCGGCGAGCCCGCCGTACCGGATCGCCGACGGTCCCATGTCGACCCCGCGTCGGTTCGCCCCGTAGTCGGTCGGCGCGCCGATGATCCTGACCGTGGTCATACCGGCAACGCGGCGCGCCAGCGCTTCAATGGTTGGGATCGACGCGCCCGTCGCGGGTCGACGCGGTCACGTCGCGCTCGAACGCCGCCGTTGCCCCGCGCCCGCCTCGCCGGATCGGACACCGTTTTGCGCCCGGCCCGCCACGGGACGTTCATGGGCAGCTCCGATCCCTACTCGGTCGACCCCGGCGACATCGAGCCGATGGGCGCCACCATCGCGGTCGCGTTCACCGGCGCGGCGATCGGCCTCGTCGGCGCCGCGGTCTCGTTCGTCGCCGTCGACTTCGGGGTCGCGCTGGTCGGCGTCGGCGTCGTCGTCGCGCTGTCGAGCCCGCTCGCGTACGTCCGGATGAAGCGGCTGCGCGGAGAGTAGGGCGGGGCGCTCAGCGCCGACTGTACCCGACCGTCGGGGCGATTCCGCATGATCATTTATAAGTGAATTCCATCGCATTTAAGCGGGGGCGCTCTGTAATTGGCACCATGTCATCGATCGAGCTCACGTCGAGCCAGAAAAGCATCCTCTCGGCCCTCATCAACCTGTACGGGGAAGAAGAGGACGCCGTGAAGGGCGAGGCGATCGCCGAGGAGGTCGACCGCAACCCCGGGACGATCCGCAACCAGATGCAGAGCCTCAAGGCCCTCCAGCTGGTCGAGGGCGTACCCGGCCCGAAGGGCGGCTACAAGCCCACCTCGAACGCCTACGAGGCGCTCGACATCCAGCGCATGGACGAGCCGGCCGACGTCCCGATCTACCACGAGGGCGAGCAGGTCGAGGGGATCAACGTCGACGGGATCGACCTCTCCAGCGTCCACCACCCCGAACTGTGCCGCGCCGAGATTCACGTTCAGGGCTCGGTCCGCGACTTCCACGAGGGCGACAGCGTCACCGTCGGCCCGACGCCGCTCTCGAAGCTCGTCATCGACGGCACCGTCGACGGGAAAGACGACACCGCGAACATTCTCATCCTGCGGATCGACGACATGCGGGCGCCCGACGAGCCGGCCGAGCACTGACCGTCCGACGGAGTTTCTGCGAGTCGTAATCTGTCGGAGCGCGTCGCTCAGTAGCCGCCGAAACGGTGAAAACGATTCCGTCGAGCCGAGCCGCTACCCCGAGTCGCCCGCGTTCACATGTCGCCGAACGCGCCGACCGCGCGGCCCGGGGAGGAGACCTTGTTGATCCAGCGCGTGGCGATCGCCTTCTTCAGCAGCTTCGCGGGCGTGCCGCCGAACGTCTTGATCGGCATACCCATCACGTCGTGGGCGACCGCCTCCTCGCCGACGGAGATGACCGTCCCCTTGTCCTCGTGGGTCCACGAGCGGAGCGGCGCGCCGCGGGCGGCGCGAGCGAGGTTCTCGCCCGCGACCTCGGCGGCCTGCCACGCGGCCTGCGCGGTCGGCGGGGCGACGTCGTCGTCGCCCTGCTCGACGAGCGCGGTGTCGCCGATGGCGAACACGCGGTCGTCGCTGGTGGCGAAGTCGGAGCCGGCGTGGACGCGGTTCGAGCGGTCGTCCTTCTCGACCTCGACGTTCTCCAGCTCGGGCTGGCCCGTAATGCCGCCGGTCCAGATCAGCACGTCGTAGCCCAGCTCCTCGGGTTCTTCGTCCTCGCCGCCGCCGAGGTAGACCGCGTCCTCGTCGGCCTCCGAGATGAAGTCGCCGGTGAGGATCTCGACGTCGGCGTCTTCGAGCCGCTGGCGGAGCGCGCCCTGGATCTGGGGGTCGTTGCCGGGGAACACCTCGTCGAGCCCCTCGACCAGCTTGATGTCGAGCGGCGCGCGGTGTTTGTCGCGGTACTCGGCGATCTCGCCGGCGGTCTGGATGCCCGAAAGGCCGGCGCCGCCGACGATCACCCGCGCGGGGTCCGAGCGGGTCGCGTCCGCGGCCGCCTCGCGGACGTCCTCGTGGATCGCCTTCGCGTCGTCGAGCCCCTTCAGCTGGTGGGCGTGCTCCTTCAGCCCCTCGATGCCGAAGAAGGCGGTCGTCGAGCCGATGCCTAAGAGGAGGTAGTCGTAGTCGACGGTCGTCCCGTCGTCGGTCTCGACGACGCGGTCGTCGGTGTCGACGTCGACGACCCGGCCCTGGACGAAGTCGGACTCGGGCGACTTGATCTCGTCGACGGGGATCGTGATCTTGTCCTCGACGGCGGGGTTGCGGATCGCGCGGTGGACCTCGTGTAAGACGAGGTGGTAGTCGTGTTCCGAGATCCACGTGAGCTCGGCTTCGCCCTCGCCGACCTCGTCTTCGAACGCCTTCACCGCCCCTGCGCCGGCGTACCCGGAGCCGACGACGACGACCTGTGTACTCATGGCCGTAACTCCACGGCGCGCAGATAAAGTCGCTTTGGAACGCTCGCAGGCGAGAATCGCCGACGCGGCGGTGACGGTCCGCAACGCCGGGACCGCGCGCCCGCTACAGCGAGAGGCCGGCGTGCCAGCGGTCCGCGCCCGCCTCCCGCTTCACCTCGTCCATCCGCGCGAGCAGCTTCACCGCGAGGCTCGCGGTCTCGGCCGCGCGCGACTCGCCCTCCGTCCGGAACTCGCCGGTCACGCGGTTGGCGTAGACTGAGCAGACCGCGCCCGCGCGGAGCCCGTACACGTTCGCGATCGTGAGGATAGCCGACGCCTCCATCTCGATGTTCTTCACGTTCGCGTCTTGTAATTCCCGGACGAGCTCGTCCGAGCCGGCGGCCTCGAACCCCTCGAACCCGGGGCGCCCCTGGCCGGCGTAGAAGGAGTCCGCGCTCATCGTCACGCCGGTGTGGTAGTCGTGGCCCAGCCGCTCGGCGGCGGCGACGAGCGCGGAGACGACCTCGCCGTCGGCCGCGGCCGGGTAGTCCTCGCGGACGTACTCGTCGCTCGTCCCCTCCTGGCGGACCGCGCCCGTGGTGATGACGAGGTCGCCCACCTCCATCTCCGGCTGGATCGCGCCACAGGAGCCGACCCGGATGAACGTGTCGACGCCGACGCGCGCGAGCTCCTCGACGGCGATTGCGGCCGAGGGGGAGCCGATCCCGGTGGAGGTGACGGAGATCGGCGTCCCGTCGTACGTCCCGGTCGCGGTTCGGTACTCGCGGTGGCGCGCGACCTCCTCGTGGTCGTCCCACAGCGCCGTGATCTTGTCGACGCGCTCCGGGTTGCCGGGCAGGAGGACGGCGTCCGCGACGTCCTCGGGCGCGGCCTCGACGTGGTAGCCGGCCCCGTCGTTCGGGTCCTCGCTGTCTTCGGTCATGTCTCCGCCGTTCGGCGAGCCGTTTAAAAGTAGTTCCGTCTCGGTCGCCCGGGGCCGTCCCGTCGGCGTCAGTGCCCGCTGGCGTCGTCGAGCGTCCCCTCCGAGATGGTGTTCGGGAGCAGCTCGCCGAGGGTGTACTCCGTCACGGCGTCGCCGCCCTCGTCGCAGGCGACGACGAGGTCGTCGGCCGCGAACTCCGCGAGCGACTGCCGGCACATCCCGCAGGGGGTGACGCCGTCGCGCACGCCCGAGGAGACCGCGATCCGGTCGAACTCGCGGTGGCCGTGCTTCACCGCCTCCGCGAGCGCGACCTCCTCGGCGTGGAGGCTGTTGGAGTAGTTCGCGTTCTCGATGTTACAGCCGGTGTAGACGGCGCCGTCGGCGGTCCGGAGCGCGGCGCCGACGCGGTACTCGGAGTACGGGACGTGGGCGGCCTCTAGGGCCTCGCGGGCCGCGGCGATCAGATCGTCATCGTCCATACCGACGGATGACGCGGCGCGCCGATAACTGTGCTGTGTCGCGGTCGCGGGGGCAGGGTCTCCCCGTCAAGCGTCGTCAGTCCACGCCGAGAAGCCGCCGTCGATGAGCGTGTCGGCCTGCTGGCGGATGTACTCGCGCTGGGTGTCGTGGACCGCGGTCGCGAACTCGTCGCCGTCGTCGAGGCGGTCGCGGACGCGGTCGCGCTTCCAGCTCGCCGGGGTCGTGCGGTTCGCGACGCGCCAGCGGAGCGGCGCGATCCACTCGGCGGCCTCGTCGTCGGCGCAGCCCGCGGTCCGGAGCCCCGCCTCAGCGTGGTCGAGGAGGTCGGCGTACATCGCGTCCGCGTCCGTCGTGCGCTCCCCGTCGCGACCGATCCACTCCATGTCGGCGTCGATGCCGTCCGCGACGGCGGCGTAGAAGTTGTCTCGGGCGGTCTCCCAGTCGAGTCCGATGACGGGGTGTTCGTGCTGGGCGAGCGCCTGCATCAGGCCCGCGAACGCCCCTTGGAACGCGATGGAGTCGCGGACCGTGGGCTGGCCGGGGATCGGGCGGAACTCGATCCGGGCGTTGGCGGCCGAGCGGCTCGCCCCCTCGAAGACGGGGCGGACCCACCGCCAGTAGCTGCCGTGTTTCGTCCGGAACGTCGCGAAGTCGTCGTCGAACCGGTCGCTGCCGCCCGGGTCGGGCATCGGGATCAGCGTCTCGTCGCCCGCGATGCGGTCGACCGCGGTCTCGACGTCCCGGAAGTCGCGCGGGAACCGCACCTTGTCCGCGTCGGTCCGGGCGTTGAGGACGGACTCGAACACGTGGATCCGGTTCTCGGTCGCCCCCTCGGCGAGGACGCGTTCGCCGTCCCAGCCGTCGTCGTACAGGTCCGGCGGGAAGAACGGGGAGTTGACGCCGAGCGCCAGCAGCGGCCCGGCGATCCGGAGCGCGTACCGGAAGTGCCGCGGGAGCGTCTCGGCGTGCGCCACCTGGTAGTGGGGCTGGATCGAGGTAATGAGGCTCTCGGGCATCACCGTGTCCGCCGCCATCGACACGCCCGGGGCGGAGAGTTCGACCTCGGCGCTCCCGGACGGCTCGGCCGGAGTCCCGTCCCCCCCGGCCGACTCCGCGCCATCGGCTTCCTCGTCGCCGGCCGCGTTCGCCATCGCGTGGTACCGGACGGAGTCGCTCATGTTGACCGCGACGACGACGCCGTCGACCTCGACGCTGTCGGTGAGGTACTCGCGAGCGGTCTCGCCCGCCGGCGGGATGGTCCAGAGCCCGTCGGAGACGAGCCGCATCCCCTCCACGCCGGCGGTGTTCTCGGCGGCCTCCAAGCGCGCGCGGACCTCGGCGAGCTGCGCGCGGAGGCCGTGGTCGGAGAGGGGCTGCGGGCTCGTCGACATCTCGGCGTTGTGGAGCCCGAGCTCCTTCTCGAACCCCATCAGCTCCAGCATCCGGCGGGGCACGCGCATCAGCGCGTACTCGCCCGCCCGCGACTCCTCGCTCCACCGCCCGTCGCCGACCGCGTAGAACTCGTACTCGAAGCCGACGATCGACTGGTGGTTGTCGAAGGAGCCGTCGCGGAGCTCCTGTTTGACGATCTCGGCCTCCTCGGCCGCGCGCTCGGCGAACGCCTCGGCGTCGACCGAAAGCGCCTCCCGGACCCCGTCGGCGAGCGCGGACTCGGTGGTCATGCGACCGAGGAAGGACGCGGCGACGTGAAAAGGTCACCGGCCGCGAGAGCGTTCGGGTCGCGTTCCCACGACCGCTCCGAGGGGGTCTCTCCCCGCCGGCTCGCCGAACTCTCGGCCTACTGGTTCGCCGTGCGCGCGTCGAGCGCGACGGGGATCGACCGGCTCGCCACGTCGCCGGCGAACGCCTCGCCGTCCGCTTCCAGCCCCTCGAAGGTGTCGTAGTGGATCGGGACGACGAGGTCGGGGTCCATCGCCTCGGCCAGCTCGGCCGCCTCGCGTCGGTCGGCGACGATGCCGCCCCCGCCGATGTTCGCGAGGAAGACGGAGACGTCGAGCTCGGCGAACCCGTCGAGCGCGTCGGAGTCGCCGGGCCAGAAGACGGTGCGCCCGCCGAGCGACAGCAGGAAGCCGCAGCCGAAGCCGGGCGGGTGCGCGACCGAGCCGTCGGCGTCCGCGTTCGGGCCCTCCGGGTCGTTGTGGGCGGGGACGGACCACACCCGCACCTCGCCGGCGGGCGTGTCGACGTCGACGCGCTCCTCCTCGCTGACCCGGACCACCTCGTAGTCGGCCGCGAGCGCGTCGATCGGCTCGACGTCGCGGTCGATCCCGGCGGGGTCGACCGCCTCGTAGATCACGAGCGTCGCGTCCTCGCTCGCGACCGATCGGATCCCGTCGCCGTCGTAGTGGTGGTCGTGCGTGACGACGACGAGGTCGCCGTCGCGCGCCCAGTAGTCGTCGAGGACGCCGTAGCGGCCGGGATCGGTGTAGACGACGGGCCCCGCGTCCGTCTCCAGCCGCGCCGTCGCGTATCCGAGCCACTCCACCGCGAGCTCCTCGTAGCGGACCGTCATGTCACCGTCTGCGGCCGCGGGCGCCTTGAGGGTGGCTATCGGTCGCGGTCGCGCTCGGCGCCGCGGTCGACGCCGTCGACCTCCTCGGCGTCCGCGCCGTCGATCACGGAGAGGTCCCACGCCGCCGCGAGCGCCTCGTCGTCGAGCGAGCGCCCCAGCGCGTGTTCCGGAACCAAGGGCATCGGAATCGGAAGGTACCCCGCCTCGCGCAGCGCGGCGAACCCGCCGACCGTCTCCACGACGACCCCGTCGTCGCCCCGACGGACCCGGAACCGCTTGTCGTCCGGATCGCGGCGGTACGCGAAGGGGAACGCGTCGTCCGGCGGGGTCCGGAGGCTGTCGACGCCCGCGAGGACGGCGACCGCCTCTCCGTCGGCCTCGCAGACGAGCCGCGGGACCGCGGGCCGACCGTCGTCGTCGACGGCCGCGGCGTCCACGTCGGGGCGGGCCGGAACGGGGCCGGCGGGGGTGTCCGTCTCCCGCCACGCGAACGTCGGGTCGCCGAGCCCCTCGGCGCGGACGCAGGCGTAGCCGCCGCCCGAGACCGGGACCCGGTCCGGGCCGAGGTGGAAGGTTCGGCGGCCGTCGGTCCGGGCGGCGAGCAGCGGCGGATCGGCGAGGAGGTCGCGCACGGCGGTCGCGGTGTCGGCGTCTCTGGCGACGAACAGGACGCGGCGGTCGCGGTCGAGCGCGTGGCCGAGCCGCGAGATTATCACGGTAGGCGTGGCGTCGCCCGTAGCGAGCGGCTCCACCGCGATCCGGTCGTCGCCGCGTCGCGTCGCCGAGCGGGCCTGGCATGCGAGCGCCTACGAGCCGGACCCTGAAGGGGTTTCGCGTGGCGGAACGCCGCGGGGGCCGCGTCGCTCGTCGCCCTCTCGCGTCGGCTCAGTCGTCGCCGGCGAGCCGGCGGACCCGCGCGAGCGAGTCGGCGTCGTCGACCCCCTTGTCCTCGCGGACGCCGACGAACCGGGGGAACCGGAGGGCGTAGCCGGCGGAGTACGTCGGCGAGGCCTGGATCTCCTCGTAGCCGACCTCGACCACCAGTTCCGGGTCGAACGCGACCGTGGTCCCCGTCTCGTCGACGACGTGCGGCTCCAGCCGCTCGGTGAGGCCCGCGAGCGCCTCGTCCGTGATCCCCGTGGCCACCTTGCCGACCGTGGCGTACCCCGCGGGCGCGGGGTCGTCGGCGTCGCGGTCGCCCGCGCTGCGGTCGGGGGCCTCGCTCGCGTCGCCCTCTTCCCGGACTGCGAGCAGGAAGGTGCCGAACAGCTCCGCGCGGCGCCCTTCGCCCCACTCGGCGCCGACGACGACGGCGTCGAGCGTCTCCACGTCCGGCTTGCGCTTCAGCCAGTCGCGGCCGCGGTCGCCCGGCGTGTACGCCGCGTCGGGGTTCTTCAGCATGACGCCCTCGTGGCCCGCGTCGAGCGCGGCCCGTTCCGCGACCGCGATCGCCTCGGCGTCGTCGGCCAGCGTGAGGTCCGCCGCCGCGTCGGGGAGGACCTCCCGGAGCCGGTCGTGGCGGACGCGGAGAGGCTCGTCGAGCAGGTCGTCACCGTCGGCGTGGAGGCAGTCGAACGCGTGGAGCCGCAGGGAGACGGTCTCTCGCATGCGGTCGACGTCGTGCTTCCGGCGGAACCGCCGAAGCACCTCCTGGAACGGGAGCGGGTCGCCGTCGTCGCCGACCGCGACGACCTCGCCGTCGAGGATGACCGGGGCGTCGACGCGCTCGGCGACGTACTCGACGATCTCGGGGAGCGCCTCGGTCACGTCGTCCATGTTCCGCGAGTAGAGCCGCGGGCCGATCGCCGCGTCGCCGTCGTCTTCCGGAGCCTCACCGTCGGTGGCGTCGCCGCCGCCGCCCTCGGACCCGCCGTCGGCTCCGGGGTCGTAGTGAACCTGAACGCGGGCGCCGTCGAACTTCGTCTCGACGGCGACCTCGCCGAACGCGTCGAGCGCGTCCGTCGCGGTGCCCGCCTGCGCGAGCATCGCCTGGACCGGCCGGCCGACGCGCAGCGACTCCTCGCGGAGCCCCGCGAGCCCCTCGTCGCGGGCGCGGACCGCGACCCGGCCGTAGTCGTTCGTCACCTGAAGCGCGCGCTCGACGGCCGCGACGGCGTCCTCGGGCGCGTGGAGTTCGGGGTCGTCCTCGCTCGATCCCTCTTCGTCCGCTTCTCCTGACGCCCCGGGCGGCGCGAGGAACGCCTCGGCGACCGCGTCGCGGACCGTCCCCTCGCCGACGCCGAGCCGCATCTCACCGAGGACGAGTCGGGCGAGGAACGCGGACTCGCTCGGCGAACACCGGGTGAACAGCCCGAACAGGGCGTCCCGCTTGCGCGACTCGCTGCCGTCGCCGCTCTCGGCCGCGAGGCCGCGCAGCTCCTCGTCGAGCGCGGCGACCGTGAGCGCGTCGCGGCCGCCGCCGAACGCGGCGAGCCCCCGCTGGCCGCCGAAGTCGTAGGCGGCCGCGACGGCGCCGATCTCGCCGCGCTCCGCGAGCCGGTCCTCGACGTCGGCGGCGGCGACGTTCGGGCCCGCGGCGCGGGCGATCGCCTCGCGGCAGAGCGCGGGACCGACGTCGAGGGTGCGGGTGTCGTGGGCGGGGAAGACGCGTCCGAGGAGGAACCGGACGACGACTGGGAGGTCGTCGGCGGACCCGTCGCCCTCGCCGCCGCCCTCCTCGTCCCCGTCGGCGTCGCCTCCGGCGCCGGCGTCCGCGAGCAGGTCGGCGACCGCGAGCGTCGTCTCGATGTCGCCGTCGTTCGCGGCCACCCGTTCCGCCCGTTCCGCCAGCGCGGCGAACTCCATACGCGTCCGGTCGGCTGCCGCTACGCAAAAGCGGTCCGATGCGCGCCGGGGGAGCGGGCACGAGACGAGGGGGCTGGCGTCACGGCCGGGAGACGCGGGAGGAGCCGCCGGGGAACCGCTTTTTACCTCCGGTCTCGTACGGTTCTCTATGTACGTCCGCGACGCCAAGAACCGTGACGAGGCGTGGCTGTTGGACGCGATCGAGCAGCTGGGGCTCGACGACGTCGCCTTCCGGTCACGGGACTACGTGATCGCGGTCGACGAGGAGTCCGGCGACCGGGCCGGGTTCGGCCGGCTCCGACTCCACCGCGGCGACGAGGACGAGGCCAACCGGATCGAGCTCACCGGGATCGGCGTCCTCCCCGAGTGGCGGCACCGCGGGGTCGGCGCGCACGTCGTCGAGCGCCTCGTCGACACCGCGGCCGCGGACGGGTTCGAGACGGTGTACGTGCTCACCGACCAGCCCGACTACCTCGCGCAGTTCGGCTTCGAGCGCGTCGACACCGACGACCTCCCGCCCGCGCTCTCCGACCGCCTGACGGAGAAGCGGGAGTTCCTCGGCGGCGACGTGGTCGGCCTCGCGCTCGCCGTCGACGAGTTCGAGATGCCGAGCAGCCTCCGAAAGGCGTTCAAGGACGCCGAGCCGACCGGCGACGACGAGCCGGAGGAGTCCGCCGAGGACTTCGGGATCGACCCGGACTCGGCGACTTATAAATACGACACCGGCCGCTGAGCCGCGAGACCGACTCTTTTCTGCGGTCGCCGTGGCGCGTGCCTGCGAGCGGCCGGTAGGCCGCGAGCAGCACGCGCGAGGGAGTCGCTGGCGGCGGCAGCCCCCAGCGACGAGGCTGGGGGGGCGGGAGGGGCGGGCGCCGTGCGGGGAGGACTCGAAGGGGCAGGCCGGGGCGCGGGCCTGGAGGACGGAGGCCCCCCCAGACAGGGGG
>NZ_JBZVGZ010000029.1:0-39150 GCF_058630335.1 Halorubrum sp. SD41 | reverse complement strand
CTGGCGGCTTCCGCCGCCAGCGACGAGGCTGGGGAGGCGTGAGGTGCTGTGCGGTCGCAGCGGGGTGGACTCAAAGGGGCAGCCGGGAGGCCGCCGTAGGCGACGCAAGCACTGGAACGAGGGAGCGAACGGAGTGAGCGACCGAGTGAAGCGCGCAGCGAGCGTACGGCGGCCTCCCGGCTGGGGCTTTGGCGGTGTTCACCGCCGATCCACAGTTAGCTGTTTATAAACGAGCGGCTGGGATTTTGGCGGTGTCCACCGCTGATCCACAGCCGACCACGTACAGCCGAGCGGCTGGGGCTTTGGAGGTGTTCACCGTCGCTCCTCAGTCAACTACTTATAAAAACTCGAACGACGGAAACCGTCCCTACACCGACAACGACTACTTATAAGCGGTTCTCGCGCCCGGGATCGACGTCGATCGCGTCCACGGGGCAGACGTCCACGCAGAGCATACAGTCGATACACTGGTCCTCGTCGGCGGGGTTCGCCTTCCGCTCGGACTCCGGATGCCCCGGCGTCTCGACCCACTCGAACACGTCGACCGGGCAGTCCTCCAGACACGCGCCGTCGGCGAGACAGATGTCGAAGTCGACCGCGACGTGGGTCCCGCGGATCCCCTGCTTCTCCGGCGGTTCGACGGGGCCCCAGACGGCGACGCCGTCCTCCTCGTCGACCCGCTCGCGGTTCACTTCGAAGTTCGAGTCGATGGCCATCGTTGCCCCCGCTTCGCCGGTCGCGGGTTTAAAGCCCGCGACGAACGGATTCGGGCGGCCGGGCGGAGCGCCGCCGACCGGCCGAACGGCAGTTCACGGATGCGCGTAGTACGCCAGCAGGTCCTCGGAGCCGTCCGGGCCGTCGTCCTCGTCGGTCGCCTCGGGGTCGAACGCGTCGATCCGGGCGAAGCCGACGCGCACGAACTGGACGACCGTGTCGGGGTCGACGTCCGCGAGCGCCGGCTCCGCGATCCCGCGCACGTCGCCGTCGACCGTCCGCAGGAGGGTGTCGAGCCCCTCGTCGGCGGGCGCCCAGTGGACCACGTCCACGTCGCCCTCGCGGACGATCTCGATGTCGGCGTCGAGGAAGGCGAGCTCGTCGCCCTCGTAGCGGACGGGGCCGTACCCCTTCAGCCAGACGCGCTCGCCCTCGGGCGGGAGGTCGGAGGACTCGACGACGACGCGGCCGGCTGGCACCTCGCGCTCGCCGCGGTCCGGGTGTTCGGGGTGGAACCGCGGGTGGCCCGCGTCGGGCGCGGGCGCGTCGCCGTCGACGACCGGGAGTTCGACGGCGGGGTCGTCCTCGCGGTCCCGGACGAAGAAGTAGCGGTTCGCGTCGTCGTCGACCAGGTCGCGGTTGTTCGCGTAGACGGACGACATCGCGAGGTCGACGTCGGAGGTTGACATCCCGAGGTCGGTCATCGAGTCGACGAGGGCCTGCCCCTGAATGCCGCGACGCCGCATCGACTGGATCGTCGGCGCGCGCGGGTCGTCCCAGCCCGTCAGCTCGCCGTCCTCGATCAGCCCCTTGATCGTCGACGTCGACAGCTTCACGTCGTACTCGTCGACCTGGACGTGGCCCCAGTGGAGCACCTCGGGGTACTCCCAGCCGAAGTAGTCGTAGACGAACCGCTGGCGCTTCGCGGAGTCCTGGAGGTCGATGCCGCGGATGATGTGGGTGACGCCCGTGAGGTGGTCGTCGACGCCGGACTGGAAGTCGAGCATGGGCCAGCAGCGGTACTCCGCCGCCTCCTCGCGCGGGTGCGGCGTGTCGATCATCCGGAAGGCGACCCAGTCGCGCAGCGCGGGGTTCTTGTGCTCGATGTCGGTCTTCACGCGGAGGACCATCTCGCCGGAGCCGTACTCGCCGTCGACCATGGCCTCGAACTCCTCGCGGACCGTCTCGGCGTCCTTCTCGCGGTGCGGGCACGCCTCGCCCGCGTTCTTCAGCTCGGAGAACGCCTCGCCGGAACACGAGCAGGTGTACGCGCCCCCGAGGTCGATCAGCTCGCGGGCGTGGTCGTAGTACGTCTCCAGCCGGTCGGACGCGTAGACCACGCGGTCCGGCTCGAAGCCGAGGTACTCGATGTCCGCTAAGATGGCGTCGTACGCGTCGAGGTCGGGCCGCTTCGTCTCCGGGTCGGTGTCGTCGAACCGGCAGATGAACTCGCCGTCGTACCGCTCCTTGTACGTCCCGATGACGGCGGGCATCCGCGCGTGACCGACGTGCCACGGGCCGTTCGGGTTCGGCGCGGCGCGCATCACGACCTCTCCCGCCTCGGCGTTCGGGAGGTCGGGGAGGACGCGGTCGTCGTCCTCGTCGTCGGCCTCCAGCTCCGCGAGCTTCTCCGGCGCGAGCTCGCCGAGCCGCTCCCGGCGCTCGGCCTCGTCCATCTCGCCCACCCGGTTCACGACCGGGCCGAGGACGCCCGGAATCTCGTCGCCGTGCGGGCGGAACTCGGGGTTCTCGCCCATGAGCGGCCCCATGATCGCGCCCACGTCCGGGTCGCTGCCGTGCTTGAGCGCGTTGAAAAGCGCCGCGGCCTCGCCGGCCGCCGCGACGCGCTCGCGGAGTTCGTCGTCCATACGGTTCGCTTGTCGGGGTCGGGTCAAAAGCGCCGCGAAACGGCGGGGAGGGGCGGGTCCCGGGCTCGCCGCGTCGGCGAGGCGCTGCGAACGACGGCCGCCGCGACGCGCCGTGACGGCGGTCCGGGACGGCGGGTAGGGGCACTCGACACGAAGCGCTCGGAGCGGCTTAAACGACCGAGACCGTTCACGGGGGTAACGGCCCGCTACCGGCGTGAACGGTCGAGAGGCTTTTAACCGGCCGCCTCCGATCGGCGCGGTCGGTCGCCGCGGCGACCGGGCGTCGACGCCGGGCGGACCGAACGGGTTCGTCGCCTTGATGGTCGGCGGGAGCGTGGTGGGCGCATGAGCGTCGCGCCGGGAGCCGTCGGAACGCGAGGGGGAGCGCGGTGGTAGGACCCATCTCCGAGGCGGAGCGGGA
The DNA here is from genome assembly GCF_058630335.1 of Halorubrum sp. SD41. Taxonomy (NCBI): domain Archaea; kingdom Methanobacteriati; phylum Methanobacteriota; class Halobacteria; order Halobacteriales; family Haloferacaceae; genus Halorubrum; species Halorubrum sp. SD41. Next base: position 36,147 of record NZ_JBZVGZ010000029.1, on the reverse strand, counting down.
GGCCGGAAACCGGAAGATCAAGCTCGTGCTGCTCGCGATCGTCACGGCCTCGCCGCCGCTTATCGCCCTCCAGTTGGACCCGTCGCCGATACAGCTGCTGGCCGCGGCGGGGCTCGGGTTCTGCCTCGGGCTCGTGGTCGTGTGGTACCTCGGACGGCTCGCGGCGGAGTTCGCCGGCAGCGGGCGGCGGCCCCGTCGGCGGCGCTGAGGTCGGCCGTTCGCGCTCCCGTTTCCGCGGCGGCGCCCCGTCAGTCGGCGCCCGTCTCCGCGCCCCGGGCCGGCTCGACGAGGTCGCCCGCCTTCTCGCCCGCGACCGACCGGGAGCTCGACAGCGGCGAGATGCTCACCTCGCCCTCGACGGCCGCACGGCGGTCCGAGCCGGGGTCGTCCGGAACGTTTCCGCGCAGGAACTCGCGCCAGAAGCGGTCGCGCAGCTCCATCCCCATCTCGCCGCGCCGCTCGCCGAACTCCCAGCCCTCGGGGACGTTCTCCTCGTCCGGCCCCTCCTCGCCCGGGCGGAACTCGATCACGTCGAAGCCGCGGGCGGGCTCGGTCAGGCGGTAGGTGGGGTCCGCCGCCGCCTCGTCGTCCGCGGCCGGGACGTTGACGTTCAGCACGTCGGCGCCGAACGGGAGTTCGAGGCCGCCGCCCGCTCCGTCGCCGGCGTGGCTCCCGGACTCGGCGCGGTCGATCAGGTCGGCGACGACCTCGCCGGCGACCGCGAAGTCGCCGTTGTCCAGCGTCGGCGGCACGGGGAGGTTGCCGCGGTCGTACAGCGAGACCGCGATCGCGGGCGTGCCGAGGAAGGAGGCCTCCATCGCGGCGCCGACGGTGCCGGACTGCCCGAGGATGTGGGCGCCGATGTTCGGGCCGTGGTTACAGCCGGAGACGACCACGTCGGGGTCGAGCCCGAGCGCCACGTCCGCGACCGCGACGCAGTCGGCGGGGGTCCCCTCGACCGCGTAGCCGCGGTCCGTCTCGGTGTAGTCGACCGTCGTGTCCCACCACGAGCGCGCGCCGCCGACGCCGGACTGGTTCGTCGCGGGCGCGACGACCGTCACGTCGTAGTCGCGCGAGAGCGCGTCCGCGAGCGCCCGGATCCCGACGGCGTCGATCCCGTCGTCGTTGGTGAGCAGGATCTCGGTTGGCATGCGTCACCCTGCGAGGGGACGGGAGAAAACGTCGCCGGTCCGAGGCGAGGAGCGGAGCAAGCGGGAAGGACGAACCGAGAGGAGACGGGGAACGAACGTCGCGGGCGTTGGCCGAGTGGTACTCCGTGTGGTCAGCGGAGGGCGCCGGAACGGAAAAGCGAGAACTCGGTGAGCGAGCGGTCAGTCGGCCGCGACTCGACGCGACGAGGTCGCCAGATCGAGCACCTCGTCGAAGAAGCCGAGCGAGTCGTGCGGGCCGGGGTTCGCCTCGGGGTGGTACTGACGGGTGATGACGTCCAGCTCCTCGCTGTCGAGCCCCTCGACGGTGTCGTCGTTGACGTTCACCTGCGTCACCTCCAGCGGGCCGGTGTCGTCGACCGTGTAGCCGTGGTTCTGCGTCGTCATCACGACCTTGTCCGTGCGGAGGTCCTTCACCGGCTGGTTGACGCCGCGGTGGCCGAACGCCATCTTCTCGGTCGAGCCGCCGAGCGCGCTCGTGATCACCTGCTGGCCGAGGCAGATCCCCGCGAGCGGGAGCTCGCCCGCGAACTCGTCGACGATCTCCTGCGCGGCGACGAAGTTCTCCGGGTCGCCCGGGCCGTTCGAGACGAACAGCACGTCGGGCTCGACGGCGGCCACGTCCTCGGGGGTCGCGTCGTACGGGAGGACGTGGACGTCGGCGCCGCGCTCGGTGAGCGAGGAGACGATCGAGCCCTTCGCGCCGCAGTCGAGCATCGCGACATCGACGTCGACGCCGTCGGCGCCCTCGTGGACGGTCGGCTCCGCGACCGAGACCTGCGCGCCGATGTCGACGTGGTCGCTCATCGGCTTGCACGCCTCCATCTCCTCGACCGCGTCCTCGGGGGTCGCGTCCGGGCCGGCGGCGATCCCGCAGGCCATCGCGCCCTCCTCGCGGACGGTGGTGACGATCTCGCGGGTGTCGACGTGGTCGACCGCCGGTACGCCCTCGCCGGCGAGCCAGTCGGCGACGTCGTCGGTCAGCTCGCGGGCGATCGCCGCGCGGGGCTGGACCGAGTCGGACTCGAACCGCTCGCTTCGGACGCCGTAGTTCCCGATCAGGGGGTACGAGAAGGTGAGCACCTGCTCGGCGTAGGAGGGGTCGGTGAGCGACTCCTCGTAGCCGGTGTACGCGGTCGTGAACACCAGTTCGCCGCGGGTCCGCCCCGGCGCACGGGCGCGCGCTTCGAGCACGCGGCCGTCGGCCAGCGCGATGTAGGCGTCCGACATTACGAGAAACGTACGCGCAAAGGATAATAAATGCGTCGTTCGAAGGTTCGTTACGATATTCGTAACGGGTAAGGCGACGGGGGAGAGAGGAACCGGTATGGACGACCTCGACCGACGGATCCTCTCGATCCTGCGACGGGACGCGCGGACCCCGTACACGGAGATCGCGGACCGGGTGGGGACCTCCGAGGGCACCGTGCGCAACCGCGTCGACCGCATGACCGACGAGGGCGTGATCGAGCGGTTCACGGTGACGACCCGCACCGGCAACGTGAAGGCGATGATCGAGATCTCGGTGGAGATGAACGTCAACACCGACGCGGTCGGCCAGCGGATGGTGGAGTGGGAGGAGGTGGACTTCGTCTGGCAGGTCTCGGGCGAGGAGGACGTCGTCCTCGTCGTCGACGCGGTCGACACGCGCGCGGTCAACGAACTGATCACGCAGGCCCGCGAGATGGACGAGGTCAAGTCGACGAAGACGCGGCTCATCCTCGACGAGCGGCTGGGGTGAGCGGGACCGGGCCGACGGCTCGGCGACCCCCGCGCGGCGACTACTTCTCGGCCGCGCTCGTCTGCATCCCGTCCGTGTTGAACGCGCTCCCGGCGCCCTCCTCCCCGAGGACGATCACGCCGGCGCCCGACCCCGTTATCTCCTCGAACTCCTCGATCGCCCGGTCCGCCGCGGCCCGCGCGTCGAGGCCGTCGTCGAGGAAGTCGACGGCGCGCCGCGAGAGCGTGACGCGGGCGATGTCCTCGCCGGCGCCCGTCGCGCTCGCGCCGCCGGCCTCGGTACAGAAGAAGCCCGAGCCGACCTGCGGCACGTCGCCGACGCGTCCGGCGAGCGCGAACGACCGGCCGCCCGTTGAGGTGACCGCCGCGAACGAGTCGCCGTCGGTCGCCACCGCGCCGACCGTGTCGTGGTCGGGGGCTTCGTTTTCCGAGCGCTCCCCGGCCTGGTCGTCGCCCGAGCCGAACCGCGAGGTGAGCCAGTCGAGGTGTTCGCGGGGCGACCCCCGCGGCGGGTCCTCGGCCTCGTAGCGCTCGCGTTTCTCGTCGGTGAGGAGGTCGACGCCGGTCTCGACGCCGAAGTCGGCGGCGAGGTCGACCGCGTGCTCGCCCGAGACGAAGACGTGCGGCGTCTCGGAGTGAACCGCGCGGGCGACGCGCGCCGCGTGCTCGACGCCGGGCATCGAGCAGGCCGCGCCGACCTCGCGGTCCGAGGTCATCACGCCGGCGTCGGTGCGGACGACGCCGTCGGACTGGACCGCGCCGCCGACGCCCGCGTTGAACCGGGGGTCCGATTCGAGGACGCCGACCGCGGACTCGACCGCGTCGAGCGGCGAGGCGGCGTCGGCGCCGCGCGCGGCCGCCTCGTCGAGGACCGCCTGTCTGAGCTCCGGGTCGTCCGGCGCGCCGCCGGCGCCGCCGTGGACGATGACTCGCATATCGGTGGGACCCGCGGCGACCACATAAGCGTCCGGAAGCCGGCGGCGACCGCGGGGAGTCGGTCGGCTTGCGCGCGCGGCGCCGCAAGACCTATCCTCGCCGCCGGGCGATCCGGGGGCATCGTGACGACCGCCGACGCCGCGGGCGCCGACGCCGGGTCCCGCGCGGTTTCCCGCCTCCGCGCCGCGCTCCGCCGTCGCCTCGGGATCGACCCGCGCGCGCTGGCCGCCTTCCGGATCGCGCTCGGCGTCGTCCTCCTCGTCGACCTCGCGCTCCGCGCGCGGAACCTCGGAGCCTTCTACACCGACGCCGGCGCCCTCCCGCGCGCGGCGCTCGCCGAGGCGTACCCGCTCGCCGCCCGCCTCTCGCTCCACGCCGTCTCCGGCGAGTCGTGGGCCGTCTCGCTGCTGTTCCTCCTCGCGGCCGTCGCGGCCGCCGCGCTCGCGATCGGGTACCGGACCCGCCTCGCGACCGCCGTCTCGCTGGCCCTGCTCGCGTCGCTCCAGGCGCGGAACCCCTTCGTCCTCAACGCCGGGGACACCCTCCTCGTCTACCTGCTCGGCGCCGGACTGCTCTGTCCGCTCGGCGCCCGCTGGTCGGTGGACGCGGTCCGGCGTCGCGGCTCCTCGGAGTCGACGGGGACGGGCGCGGTCGACCGCGTCGCCGGTCCCGCTTCGGCGCTCCTCCTGACGCTCGTCGTCGTCGTGTACGTCTCGAACGCGGTCGTCAAGCTCCGCGGGACGACGTGGCCCGCGGGCGAGGCGGTCGAACGCGTCTTCCGGCTCACCTACCTCCACGGCCCGCTCGGCGGGCTCGTTCCCGAGTGGCCGGCGCTGCTCTCGGCGGCGACCTACGGCTGGCTCGCGCTCGTCGTCGCCTCGCCGCTGCTCGTCGCGGCCGCGGGGCGGGTCCGGGCCGCGCTCGCGGGGGCGCTGTTCGCGGCGCACCTCTCGATGGCGTTCACGCTCCAGATCGGCGTCTTCTCGGTGATCTCCGTGACCGCCCTGGTGCCGTTCTTCCCGCCGTTCGTCTGGGACCGGATCGAGGGGGCGGCCGCTCCGGCGGCCGACCGCTTCGGGGACTACACAGCGCGTCGGTTGGTGCCCGAAGGCACCTCCAACGGCGGCGGCTCGGTCGGGGGGATCCGCGAGCGGATCGCGCCGGCGGCCCCGGTCGTCGCCGCGGTCCTCCTCGTCGCGCTCGTCGCGTGGAACGGGATGGCACTCGGGCTCGTCGAGACGCCCGAGGCGGTCGCGTCGGTGTCCGATCCGACGGAGAGCGGCTGGGACATGTTCGCGCCGAGGCCGCCCGCGACCGACGCGCTCGTTATGGCGACCGCGACGACCGCCGACGGCGACCGGATCGACGCCTTGTACGGCGACCGCGTCGCTCGCGACCGCCCGCCCTCGGACGCCCGCGCGTACCCCACCGCGCGCTGGCGGAAGTTCCTCACGCTGCTCGCGGACGACCCCGATCCGGACCGCGTCGACCCGCTGCTCGCGCACCTCTGCGACCGCGCGGCGGGGTTCGCCGCGGCGGGCGACGGCGGGTCGGTCCGGTCCGTCTCGGTCTCGGCGGTCGACGTCGACGTCGAGACCGGGGAGATCCGAGTCGACGAGCTCGGGACGCGCCCCTGTCCGGAGTCGTGAGCCGCGGCTCGACCGTGGTCTTTTATCCGTGAACCGGACGAAGCGCACGGCGTGACCGATTCGGAGCCGACCGCATCGTCGACGGGGCCGACGCCGGTGTCGGTCCTGCTCCCGACCGTCCGCTGGACCGACGCGTGCGACGAGATGGTCGGGCAGCTGCGCGGCCCGGAGGCGTTCGCCGGCGAGAACGGGGACGAGGGCGGCGAGTTCGACGGCGACCCCGCGGCCGACGAACTGCTCGTGATCTGCGACACCCCGGACGACCCCGTGGCGGACCGGCGCGGCGACCTCCCGGACCGGGTCCGGGTCGTGATCGCCGGCGAGCCGACGGGCTGCTCCGGGAAGGCGAACGCCATTGCGGCCGGGATGGAGGCGGCCGCGAACGACCGGATCGCGTGGACCGACGACGACTTTCACCATCCCGCCGACTGGCTGGCGACGCTCGACGCGGACTACGACCGGCGGGGGCCGACCACGGAGGTGCCGGTGTTCGTCGGGGAGGACCCCCTCGCCCGGCTGTTCGAGCCGGCGTACGTCATCGGCGGGACGCTCGCGGTGTTCGCGGCCGGGGTCGCGTGGGGCGGCGCGGTGATATTCGAGCGGGACGACCTCCGCGACGGAGAGGCGGCGTTCCGTCGCGACCTCCGTCGGACCGTCAGCGACGACGGGACGCTCACCGAACACCTCGACGTGTCGGCGGCGGACCGGACGCGCTACGTCGAGGCCGGCGGCTCGCTCCGCGGCTCGCTGGAGCGGTTCGTCCGATTCTTCACGATCACCCGGTACCACGCGCCGCGGGCGACCGCGTTCAACGCCGTCTTCGGCGTCGCGATGGCCGCGCTCTGTCTGTTCGCGCCGTTCGCGGGCGTCGCGCTCGTCACCGCGATCGCGGGGGCCGCGTACGCCCGGTTCGGAATCTCTCGGGCGACGTTCCTGCTCGCGGCGCCCGGGGTCCTGCTCGCCCCGCCGCTGATGGCGTACGCACTCGCGCGTCGGACGTTCGTCTGGGGCGGGCGCCGCTACCGCTGGCGGTCGATGTTCGACGTCGAGGTGGAGCCGGTCTGAGGCCGGGAGGGCGGCGACCGGTTCGGAACGTACCCGCGGTCGAGAACCGGCAAGCACTGCGAGCGCGACGCTCACGCCGAAAACGGCAGGCACTTTAGGGGCCCAACTGAATCCACGAACGTTCATGAGCTACGATAAGGTCGACGTCCCCGACGACGGCGAAGCCATCACGCTCGCCGACGAGGAGACCGGCGAGCTGAACGTCCCGTCTAATCCGATCGTTCCGATCATCCACGGCGACGGGATCGGCACCGACGTCGGGCCGGCCGCGCAGCAGGTGCTCGACGCCGCCGCCGAGGCGACGGGCCGATCCATCGCGTGGATGCGCGTCTACGCGGGCGAGAGCGCCCGCGAGAAGTACGACGAGAACCTGCCCGAGGACACCGTCTCGGCGATCCGCAACCACCGCGTCGCGATCAAGGGGCCGCTGACGACGCCGGTCGGCGCCGGGTTCCGCTCGCTGAACGTCGCGCTCCGGCAGACGCTCGACCTGTACGCGAACGTCCGCCCGACCTACCACCTCGAAGGCGTCCCGTCGCCCGTCAAGAACCCCGAGGAGATGGACATGGTCACCTTCCGCGAGAACACCGAAGACGTCTACGCGGGCGTCGAGTGGGAGGCCGGCACCGACGAGGTCGAGCAGGTACGCGACTTCCTCGAAGACGACATGGGCATCGCGGACGTCATCCACGACGGCCCGGTCGGCATCGGCGTCAAGCCCATCTCCGAGTTCGGCTCGAAGCGCCTCGTCCGCGAGGCGATCGACTACGCGCTCGCCAACGACCGCGACTCGGTCACCCTCGTCCACAAGGGGAACATCATGAAGTTCACCGAGGGCGCGTTCCGCGACTGGGGCTACGAGGTCGCCGAGGAGGAGTACGGCGAGGACGTCATCACCGAGGACCAGCTCTGGGACGAGCACGACGGCGAGCGGCCTGACGGCACCCTCGTCGTGAAGGACCGTATCGCGGACAACATGCTCCAGCAGCTGCTGACCCGCACCGACGAGTACGAGGTCATCGCGACGATGAACCTCAACGGCGACTACATGTCCGACGCCGCCGGCGCGCAGATCGGCGGCCTCGGCATCGCGCCCGGCGCCAACTTCGGCCACGGCCGCTGCCTCGCCGAGCCGGTCCACGGCTCCGCGCCCAAGTACGCCGGCGAGGACAAGGTGAACCCCACCGCGATGATCCTCTCGGGCCGCGAGATGCTCGACTACCTCGGCTGGTCGGACGCCGCGGACCTCGTGCGCGACGCCGTCGAGGAGACCATCGCCTCCGGGAAGGTCACCTACGACCTCCACCGGCAGATCGAGGGCGGCGAGAAGCTCGCGACCAGCGAGTTCGCGGACGCCGTCGTCGAGAAGATCGACGAGCTGGCGTAAGCGGAGCTCCGGTCGAATTTCGTCGGATCGCCACCTGATCGGTTTCGGTATTTTTCAGATCTCGTTTCGGTGTCGACTCTCAGGTGTATTCCGTCGAACTGGTTTTTTAGGGGATGGCGGCGACCACGTCTAAAGTCCCGGTCGATCGCTTATAAATGAGATGCCGCAGATCAGCGGCGAACACCGCCGAAGCCCCAGCCGCTCGCTTATAAATGGCTACTGGCGGATCGCCGACGAACACCGCCGAAGCCCCAGCCGTGAGGCCGCCGTACGCTCGCTGCGCTCCTCAGTCGCTCGTTTCACTCGCTCCCTACGGTGCTTACGTCGCCTACGGCGGCCTCGCGGCTGCCCCTTCGATTCCCGCCCCGCACAGCGACCGCACCTCACGCCTCCCCAGCCTCGTCGGCCTCCCTCCGCTTCGCTCCAGTCGGCCGACTCCCTCGCGCGTGCTCCTCGCGCCCTTCGGGCGCTCGCAGGCACGCGCCGACCGCGGAGATCGATGGCGCGTCGTCGGTGACTTATAAATGACGCCGTCGACCTCGCCTCGATCCGGCTCGTCGAGCGCGGAGGCGAGGATACAAATCCGGGGGTCGCCTTGCGCCGGTATGGTAACCTTCCTCGCCGGGGGGACGGGCACGCCGAAGCTCCTCGACGGCGCGGCCCGGGTGTGGGATCCGACCGAGACCGCGGTCGTCGCCAACACCGGCGACGACGTCGAGCTCGGCGGCCACCTCGTCTGCCCCGACGTCGACACGGTGCTGTTCGCGGGCGGCGGCGTCCTCGACCGCGAGACGTGGTGGGGGATCGACGGCGACACCACCGCGACCCACGAGGAGCTGCGGCGGCTCGCCGACGAGGTCGGACTCGGAACGGGCCCCCGGTACCTCGACGACCACGCGCAGACCGCGGGCCGCGAGATGGCCCGCTGGCGGCGATTTTCTGCGGTCGGCGAGTTCATGGAGATCGGCGACCGCGACCGCGCGGTCCACCTCACGCGGACGAGCCTGCTCGACGAGGGGCACACGCTCACCGAGGCGATCCGGGCCCTCGCGGACGCGTTCGACCTCGACGTGGACCTCCTCCCGATGTCCGACGACCCGGTGGCGACGCTGGTCCACACCGAGGGCGGCGAGACGCTCCACTTCCAGGAGTACTGGGTCGCGCGCCGCGGCGAGCCGCCGGTGGCCGACGTGGAGTTCCGGGGCGCGGCGGACGCCGAGCCGACCGACGCGGTGCTGGACGCGCTCGCGGAGCCGGTCGTGATAGGCCCCTCGAACCCCGTGACGAGCATCGGGCCGATGCTGGCGCTGCCCGGGTTCGAGCGCGCGCTCCGCGAGACGCCCGTCGTCGCCGTCTCGCCGTTCGTCGGCGACGAGGCCTTCTCCGGGCCGGCCGCGGACCTGATGGCGGGCGTCGGCCGCGACCCCTCGACCGCGGGCGTGACCGACTCGTATCCCTTCGCGGACGCGTTCGTCCTCGACGACGACGACCCGACCGAACTCCCCGAGCGGCACGTCGAACGCACCGACACCCGGATAGACGACGCGGACGACGCCGAGCGCGTCGCTCGCGCCTGCGAGCGTGCGCTGGCGGCGGTCGCCGACGACGCGGCCGGCGGCGACGCGGCGGACGCGCCGCCGCGGGAGGGCGCGGAGTGACGCGAGATCCCTTCCTCGTCGCCGCGAGCCTCAGCGGCGCCGCCGACGCCGCGTGGGCCCGCGACGCGGCCGAGCACGTCGACGTCGCGCTCCTCGGCGGCGTCGCGCTCGACCCGGCGAGCCGCGGCGCGGCCCGCGACCTCGTCGCGCGCGGCCGGTCCGAGTTCCTCCCGGCCGACCCGCTCGCGTTCGTCGCTGACCAGCTCGACGCGCTCGCCGACGCGCCCGTCAGGCCCGGCGTCAACGTCCGGAGCGCGACGCCGGGGCCCGTCCGCGAGGCGGCGCAAATCTGCGCCGACCGCGGCGCCGTCTGCGAGGTGAACGCCCACTGCCGGCAGCCGGAGCTGCGCGCGGTCGGCTGCGGCGAGTCGCTGCTGCGCGAGCCGGACCGCCTCGCCCGGTACGTCGCCGCGGCCGCCGAGACGGGCGCGACGACGAGCGTGAAGGTCCGCGCGGAGGTCCCCGGCGTCGACCTCGTCGCCGTCGCGGAGCGCGTCGCGGCCGCCGGCGCGGACTGGCTCCACGTCGACGCGATGGACTCGGAGGCGGTGATCGCGGACCTCGCGGCGACGATCGACGCGGGGGTCGTGAGCGGCGACAGGGGCGATCTCGCCGACCTGACGCTCGTCGCGAACAACGGCGTCCGGGGCCGCGAGACGGTCGCCGAGTACGCCGCGCACGGCGCCGACGCGGTGAGCGTCGGGCGCCCGACCGAGGACCCGCCCGTCCTCGCGCGCGTCGCGGACGCGGTGGAGGAGTGGCGGGCGGAAGCGCTGCGGGACCGGGGCGACGAGACCGGTCTCGAATCGGAGGCGCGGCCGTGACCCGGAACGAGCGACGCCGGGGAGCGGCCGCCGATCCGGTCGACGACGCGACGCTCGCGCTCCTCGTGGAGGTCGCCGGCACGCCGAAGCCCGGGAACGTCGACCGGCGCCGCGACCTCGCGGACCTGCGGTTCGAGGCGTTCCTCGGCGGCGCGGTCGGCGCGCGGCCGGGCCTCGAACTGGCGGCGACGAGAGGGACCGCGGGCGATCCACCCGGCGTCGGCGACGCGTTCGAGCGCGCCGTGGGAGGGATGGCCGACCGCGCCGGGACGAACACGCAGTTCGGCTGCCTGCTGCTTCTGGTCCCGCTGGCGCGGGCGGCCGCGGACCCGGATCGGGAGCTCTCGCCCGACGGCGTCGACTCCGTCTGTCGGGCGACGACCGTCGAGGACGCGGTCGCCTTCTACCGCGCGTTCGAGGCCGTCGACGTCGCGGTCGACGACCCGCCGCCGGGCGCCGACGAGCTCGACGTGCGCCTCGGGAGCGACGCCGAGCCCGCGCTCCGGGAGCGCGGGACGACCCTGCGCGACGTCATGGCGCTGTCGGCCGACCCCGGCGACCCCGAGACCACGGAGGACCCGGACCGCGTCCCCGACCGCAACGCCGCGGAGTGGGTCGAGGGGTTCCCGCGGACGTTCCGCGCGGCCGAGTGGATCCTGACCGACGAGGGGCCGCTCGCCGACCGGGCGGCGCGGGCGTTCCTCGGGCTGCTCGCCGCGGAGCCCGACACGCTCGTCGCGTCGACGCAGGGGGCGGAGACGGCCCGCGAGGCGAGCGGGCGGGCGAGAGCGATTCTGGAGCCCGAGGGGGATCCGAGCGGTCCGGTGGGAGACGTTTCCGGGGTCGACGCCGACGTAGTCCGCGGCGCCGATCTCGACGCCGCGGAGTCGCTGGCGGAGGAGTTCGTCGCCGAGGGGATCAATCCCGGCACGACGGCCGACCTCACCTGCGCGGCGCTGTTCGTCGCGCTCCGACGCGGCGCGGAGGTGGCGCCGTGAACGACGAGGGCGACGGGAGCGACGAGGGCGCCGTGAACGACGAGGGCGACGGGAGCGACGAGGGCGCCGTGAACGACGAGCCGAGAGAGTTCGAGGGCGTCGCCCCCGACGGCTGGCCGGTCGCACTCCGCGGCGTCACTGAGTCCGCGGTGACGACGCTCGGGCCGAACGACCGGTGGAACGTCGCGGCCCTTGGGCTCCACGCGCCCGAGACGGACGCGGACGGCGAACCCGAAGGTCCCGTCACCGCGCGCACCTACGGGCGCACCCGCACGTGGCGGAACTTCGCGGAGCGCGGCGGCGGCGTCGTCCAGTTCACCGTCGACCCGCGGACGTTCGTCGACGCGGCGCTGACGGTCACAGAGGTCGACGACCCGGTGCTACCGAGCGCCCACGCGTGGGTCGAGGTCGACGCCGAGGAGGTCGGAGCCGAGACCGAGGGCGACACCACGGTTCGGACGTGGGAGCTGTCGCCGGTCGACTCGGCGGTCGTGAGCGAGCGCGTGCCGACCGTCAATCGAGGGTTCGGCGCGGTCGTCGACGCCACGGTGGCCGCCTCGCGGCTCGACGTGCCGGCGTTCGACACCGCCGAACTGCTCGACCGCCTCCGCTACTTCGCGGACGTGGTCGAGCGCTGCGGCGGCCCGGCCGAGCGCGAGGCGTTCGCGCGCATCGACGGGGCGACCGGGTGGCGCGAGCGCGCGGACGAGACGTGACGAGTCGGGACGAACACCGCCGCCGACTCACGGCTCGCGGCCGCTCGCGGCGGAACGAACCCTTTTAGTTCGGCCCTCCGGTATCGCTCGGTATGGCCATCAAACCCAAGTACATCAAACAGCTCGGGAACGCCCTGCTGGAGCGGTACCCGGACTCGTTCAACACGGACTTCGAGACGAACAAGGAGAGCGTCACGGCGCTGACGACCGTCGAGTCGAAGGGCGTCCGCAACCGGATCGCCGGCTACGTCACCCAGAAGAAGTCGCAGGCCGCGCAGAACGCGTAACCGCCCGGTTCGACTCGCCGCTGGTCCTGCCGACGGGCTCGACCCCCGACAGCTTAAGTCCGGAGCCGCGGCCATCCCGCCTCGATGGACGCGCTCGTGCGGCCGGTGGTCGACCCGACGTTCGCGGCGGGCGCGCTCGCCTTCCTGCTCGGCGGGGTCGCGCTCGGGACCGCGAGCGGGCTGGTCCCCGGGCTCCACGCCAACAACTTCGCGCTGCTTCTCGCGGGGTTCGCCCCGTCGGTGCCGGCCGACCCGCTGTTCGTCGGCGTCGCGATGCTCGGCGCCGGCGTCGTCCACTCCTTTCTCGACATCGTTCCCGCGCTCGCGCTGGGTGTGCCCGACGCCGCGACCGCGGTCGCCGCGCTCCCCGGTCATCGGCTGGTGATCGCGGGCCGCGGCCGGGAGGCGGTCCGCCTCTCCGCACTCGGTTCCGGGCTGGCGGTCGCGCTCGCGGTGCCGCTCGCGGTCCCGATAACGTGGCTGATGACGCGGTGGTACCCGGCGATGCGCGCGCACCTCCCGCTGCTGCTCGGCGGCGTCGTCGCCCTGCTCGTGCTCACCGAGTCGTCGCGCCGGGCCGCGGTCGGCGGACTGGTCGCCTTCCTCGCGAGCGCCGCGCTCGGGTTCGCGACGCTCGACGCCGACCCAGCGGCGCCGCTGTCGACCGGGGGCGTCCTCGCGCCGCTGTTCGCCGGGCTGTTCGGCGTGCCGGTCCTCGTCGACGCGCTCGGCGGCGAGGGGGTCCCGCCGCAGGCCGATCCCCGGATCGCGATGCGCGCGCGCGACCTCGGGACGAGCGCGGGCGCCGGCTCGCTCGCCGGCGCGGTGGTCGGGTACGTGCCGGGCGTCTCGGCCGCCATCGCCGCCGTGGCCGCGATGCCGGCGGTGCCGCGCGCGTCGGCCGACCGCGGGTTCGTCGTGGCGACGAGCGGCGCCAGCACGGCGAACACCATCTTCGCGCTGTTCGCGCTGGTTGCGCTCGGAACGCCGCGCACGGGCGTCACCGTCGCGATCGACCGGGCCGGCGTGCCGTTCGCGCTGCCGATGCTGGTCGTCGCGGCCGCGACCGCCGCGTGTTTCGGGTTCGCCCTGGTCGTGCTCGTCGGCGACCCGTACCTCCGGATCGTCGGGAACGCCGACTACACGCGGCTCTCGGTCGGCGTCTTGGGACTGCTGGCGCTCGTGTCGTACGCGTTCGCCGGGGCGTTCGGCGTCGGCGTCCTCCTCGTCGCCGGCGCGCTGGGGCTCGTCCCGCCGCGGGTCGGCGCTCGACGCGTCCACCTGATGGGCGTGCTGATCGGCCCGTTGATCGTCGGGTGAGCCGTCGACGGGGAGGCTCGGCGGTCCGCCCTCGCCGCCTCAATATCGATGGTCGAGCGGCACGGTACCGGGGCGCACGGCGCGTTCCGGCGGAAAGAACAACGGTTAAAAGTCGCCGCCGGTAGGTACGTGTATGAGCCAGAGCGACTCTCAAGCCACCCCGCAGTGCGTCTCCTGTGGGATTCAGGTGTCCGGCATGAACGCCGCGCGGTTCTCCTGTCCGGACTGCGGCGCCACCATCTACCGGTGCGCGAAGTGCCGGAAGCAGAGCAACCTCTACGAGTGCCACGACTGCGGCTTCCGGGGGCCGTAAGATGGGCGACGTCGCCGCCAAGATCAAGGTCATGCCGAACAGCCCCGAGGTCGACCTCGACGACCTCCAAGACCGTCTGGAGGAGGTCCTCCCCGAGGGCGCGAAGATCCGCGGCTTCGAGCGCGACGACGTCGCGTTCGGGCTGGTCGCGCTCCTGCCGACCGTCATCGTCCCCGACGGCGCGGGCGGCACGGAGGCCGTCGAGGAGGCGTTCTCGCAGGTCGAGGAGGTCGAGTCGGTCGCGGTCGAGAACGTCGGCCGCCTGTAAGGGGTCGAACTTCTCGCCGCGTCGCCGTCGGCGACGCTCGCGGTCCGATTCTTCGGTTTCGTTCGTTTCGGTGAGCGGTCGCTTCGCGATTCGCGCGGCGCGCTATCGGCCGGACTCGTAGAACTCCTCACGGTAGACGCGCCCGAAGGCGTTACGCCTGAGGGTGCTGGCCGCCGCGTCCGGCTCCTCTTGGTACGTCGCCGCGATCACGGTGTCCGCGAACGGGACCGGGTGCCAGACGACGTTGTCGACGTTGTCGGAGCCGATCCGCACGACGGCCTCGTCGTCGAACTCGCTGTCGGCGAGCCACGCGTCGAACTCGTCGCCCTCGCCGACGTGGACGGCGAGCAGTTCGGCGAACGTCGCGTCGCGGGCGGTCCGGATCACCTCGGGCGTGACGCGCTCGTCGTACTCGTCGGCGTCGAACGACATCGCCTTGGTCGCCTCGCGGACGACAACCTGCGCGACGGGGCCGACCTCCTCGTACCGTTCGAGCGCGTCGGCGCGGGTCTCGGGGGCGAACGTGCCTCTGGTCTCCATACCCGGGCTTGCGCGGGGGTGGAAAAGGGCGTTCCGTTACGAGTCGCGGTCGTCGGTGTCGCGGTCGGCGTCGGGGTCGTCGGCGGTGTCGCGGTCGGCGTCGGGGTCGTCGGCGGTGTCGCGGTCGGCGTCGGCGTCTCCCTCGCTCTCCTGTTCCCGCGCTTCCCGAGTCATCTCGCGGGCCTCGCGCAGCGCCTCGGCGACCTCGGGGTCGTCGACCTCCTCCGGGTCGGGGACGCCGGCGTCCGCGGGCGGGTCGTGCGCGTGGTCGTGATTGTGGTCGGCGTGGTCGTGGCCGGCCGTGTCCCCGCCCGACCCCATCCCCACGTCGGGGCGGCCGCGGGGGACGGTGTCCTCGAACACCTCCTCGTACTCGGCGTCGTCGGCGTGCGGGGTCACCTCGGCCGCGAGCGCCGCGGGCTCTCGCTCGCTCCAGTCGTCGACGCGTTCGTCGAGCCAGTCGGCGTGGTCGCCGCCGTGGAGCATCGCCGTGAACGCGAGGTGGTGCGCGAGGTGTTCGCCGTCGCGCTGCGGGGTGTCACAGACCGGGCACGCGTATCCCATTATGAATCCGCGTTGACCCGTGAGGCGTAAATCGGCGTCGAACGTTGTCGGTCCCGACGGCGTTTGTTTATAAATCGCACCGGCCGTGAGGCGAACGACACCGCCGAAGTCCCAGTCGCTCGGTTATACGCAACCACAAACACAACTCCGGAGAACACCGCCAAAGCCCCAGTCGCGAGGCGGGCGCACGCTCGTTGCGCTCCTCGCTCAGTCGCTGACGCTCCTTCGCTGCGGTGCTTACGTCGCCTCCGCCCGCCTTGCGACTGCCCCTTTGAGTCCCGCCCCGCACCGCACAGCACCGCCCAGCCTCACGCCTCCCCAGCCTCGCGGTTCGCTCGGACTCCCTTCGGTCGCCCTCGCTCACCGCGTCCCTCGCGCGTGCTGTCTCGCGGCCTCCGCTTCGCTCCGGCCGCTCGCAGGCACGCGCCGCCGCACCGCGGCGCTGTTTATAAGCGTCCGCGGCGCTCGATGTCGGTTATTTATATACCACGTCGCCGTCGCGGTCGGCCGTCGGTCGGGAGCCGTCGCCCGGGCTGACGCCGCTATAACAGCAACTTTATCACTCGCACGGGGCGAAATTCGCATAAGACTACTCCGTTAGGAGGTCCAACAGTGACTGAAGCCAACACACAACCGGAGGTGAACATCGGTCTCGTCGGTCACGTCGACCACGGGAAGACCACGCTGGTACAGGCGTTGTCCGGCTCGTGGACCGACCAGCACAGCGAGGAGATGAAACGCGGGATCTCGATCCGGCTGGGGTACGCGGACGCGACGTTCCGCCGCTGTCCCGGCGTCGACGAGCCCGAGTGTTACACCGTCGACGAGGAGTGCGAGGACGGCTCGACGAGCGAGCCGATCCGAACCGTGTCGTTCGTCGACGCGCCCGGCCACGAGACGCTGATGGCGACGATGCTCTCGGGCGCCTCGATCATGGACGGCGCGGTCCTAGTCGTCAGCGCGACGGAGGACGTCCCGCAGGCCCAGACGGAGGAGCACCTGATGGCGCTCGACCTCATCGGGATCGAGAACATCGTCATCGCGCAGAACAAGGTCGACCTGGTCGACCGCGACCGCGCCGTCGACAACTACGAGCAGATCCAGGAGTTCGTCGAGGGCACCGTCGCGGAGGACGCGCCGATCGTCCCCGTCTCGGCCCAACAGGAGGTCAACCTCGACCTGCTCATCGACGCGATCGAGACCGAGATCCCGACGCCGGACCGCGACCCGGGCGAGAGCGCCCGGATGTACGCGGCCCGCTCGTTCGACATCAACCGGCCGGGCGCGAGCGCCGAGGACCTCAAGGGCGGCGTCGTCGGCGGCTCGCTCGTCAGCGGCGAGCTGTCGGTCGGCGACGGCCTGGAGATCCGACCGGGCCGCGAGGTCGACGAGGAGGGTCAGACCGAGTGGCGGCCGCTGGAGACGACCGTCCGGTCGCTTCAGGCGGGCAACCGCGACGTCGAGACCGCCCACCCGGGCGGCCTCCTCGGCGTCGGCACGGGGCTCGACCCGAGCCTGACGAAAGGCGACGCCCTCGCCGGACAGGTCGCGGGCGAGCCGGGGACGCTCCCGCCGACCCGCGAGGAGTTCGAGATGACGGTCGACCTGCTCGACCGCGTCGTCGGCAAGGAAGACGACGAGAGCGGCGAGAGCGACATCGAAGAGATCAGCACCGGCGAGCCGCTGATGCTCACGGTCGGCACGGCGACGACGGTCGGCGCCGTGACGAGCGCGCGCGACGGCGAGTGCGAGGTGAGCCTCAAGCGGCCGGTCTGCGCCGAGGAGGGCGCCCAGATAGCGATCAACCGGCGCGTCGGCGCGCGCTGGCGGCTCATCGGCGTCGGGACGCTCACGTAACGTGACCGACGACGCCCGCGCGGACCGTCCGGAGTCGAGCCCCGCGGGCGACGCCCGCGCCGAGGGCCTCGCGGGAGACGGCTCCGAGGGAATTCCGGTCGTCGCCCTCGACGCGAGCGCGCTGATGGCGCCGGTCGAGGCCGACCTGCGGCTGTTCGAGGAGTTAGATCGGCTCCTCGGCGGCTACGACGCCGTGGTGCCGACGGCGGTGCTCGCGGAGCTCGACGGGCTCCAGGGCGGCAACGGCGCCGAGGCGACCGCCGCGAGCGTCGGGGCGGACCTCGCCGAGCGGGCGGAGGCGGTCGAGACGGACGAATCGTACGCCGACGACGCGCTCGTCGCCCTGGCCGCGGCCGGCCGGGTCGACGCCGTCGTCACCAACGACGGGCCCCTCGCGGACCGGGTGCTGGCCGCGGACGCACCAGTAATCGGTTTAAGGGGTCGGAACACACTGGCGATAACGGAACCCTAGCGGCCGCGGACAACCAACAACATGTACAAACGAGTTCGACTCAAGGACACGGTCGAGGTCCCGCCGAAGCACCTGGCGGACGTCACCGACGAGCGGGTGAAGGCCCTGCTCCAAGACAAGCTGGAAGGACGGATGGACGAGGAAGTCGGCAGCGTCGTGAGCGTCATCGAGGTTCACGACATCGGCGAGGGGGCGGTGTTGCACAACCGGCCCGGCGTCTACTACGAGGCGGAGTTCGACGCGCTCACCTACGACCCCGACATGCAGGAGGTCGCCGACGGCACCGTCGTCGAGACGGTGGAGTTCGGCGCATTCGTCGGGATCGGCCCGGTAGACGGGCTGCTCCACGTCTCGCAGATAACCGACGAGTACCTCACGTTCGACGGCGCGAACCAGCAGCTCGCCTCGTCGGACTCCGACAAGACGCTCGGCGTCGACGACGCCGTGCGCGTCCGCGTCGTGACGAAGAGCATCGACGAGCGCAACCCCCGCGACTCGAAGATCGGGCTCACGGCGAAACAGCCCGGCCTCGGCAAACACGAGTGGCTGGAGGGCCAGCGGAAACACCGCGAGCAGACCGGTGAGGAGGCCGACTGATGGCCGAGGACCGCCTGGCGTGTCGGGAGTGCCACCACGTCAACGACCCGGACGCCCAGACCTGCGCGCTCTGCGGGTCGTCGTCGCTGACGGAGGACTGGGCGGGCTACGTCATCATCACCGACCCCGCGGACAGCCAGATCGCCGAGGAGATGAACGTCTCAGACGCGGGCGCGTACGCGCTCAAGGTCCGCTGACCGGCCGCACTGAGGCCGAACGAAACCGATGAGCGACTCATCCGACGACCCGTCCGACCCGCTTCTCACGCTGCCCGAATCGCTGCGCGACGCGTTCAAGGAGCCGCTGGGACCGGTGACGACCGACGCCGCGGCGCTTCTGGAGGCCGTCGACGAGACCCGCGAGCGACACGGCTCCGCGGACGAGGGCCCCCCGCGGCTGATCGCGGTCGGCGACGTGGTCACCTACCACCTCCGGGAGGCCGGCCGCGTCCCGGACGCCGCGCTGGTCGACGGGAAGACGGAGCGCGAGGCGGTCCGCGAGGAGATCGCGACCGCTCTGTCTGCCACGGGAGAGCGGCGAATTCCCGTTGAGAACCCCGCCGCGGCGTTGTCGGCGGCGCTGCTCGACGCGCTCGCCGAGGCGCTCGCGGCCGACGAGCCGGTGACGATCGAGGTGACCGGCGAGGAGGACCTGGCGGCGCTGCCCGCGATGCTGGCGGCGCCGCTCGGCTCGACCGTCGTCTACGGCCAGCCCGGCGAGGGGATGGTCCGCGTCGCGGTCACGCCCGAGACCCGACGGAAGGCCCGCGGGCTGTTCGAGGGGTTGGCGGGCGACACCGCGGCCGCGTACGAGCTTCTCGACGTCGACCCGGACGGGCTCGACGGGGCGGACGCGGAGTAGGCGACCGGGCGGTCGGCGTCACGCGCCGTCGACGACGGTGGCCGCGAGGACTGCGAGACCGACCGCCAGCGCGACCGCGCTCGTCAGTCGCGGCGTGACCGGGAGGGTCGAGACCGAGGCGTACGGTTCGATCCCGTTTCGCCGGAGGGCGTCGAGCGCGTCGACCCCCCAGTGCCCGCTCGCCAGCAGCGAGAGGCCGAGGGCGACGCCGAGGCCGCCGGTGACGAACCCGATCCCCGTGAGCGCGTCCTCGACGGCGAGGAACGACCAGACCGCGTCGTCCGTCGGTTCGGGACCGCGCGCGAGGCGCCGGTGGAGCGCGACGAGGCCGAGGCCGGCTCCGCCGGCCGCGAGGGCGCCGACCAGAACGACCGCAGCGACGCCGAGCGGGGTTGCGAGCGGCGGCCCCGAGAACGCTGCGTCGCGGACGCCCACGGGCAGGGTCGCGACGACCGGCGCCGCGAGCGACCCGAGGAGCGCGACGCCGCCGCAGATCCGGGCCTTCCGGACCGGCGAGAGGGGGACGATGACGTTCGCCGCCCGGACGAACTCGTACTCCGAGCGGTCGGTCGGCTCGAATCGGGCGTCGTCTGACATCCGAGTGGTAACGGAACCCACGGTCCGGAGGAGTGAAACCCTGACGCCGAACGGGGCGTTCGGTCGACGGTCGGCGAGCGGTTCGGCGGCGTCACCCCCGCTTCGAAATCCTTTTACAGCTTTCGGGGGGATATACGCCCAACTGAACCATGGACGTCGATATCATCTCCGAGGAGGAGAACCCGATGCTGCACCGCACGGACATCCGTTTCGAGACGACCCACGAGGAGGCCACCCCTTCGCGGCTCTCCGTCCGCGACTCGCTGGCGGCCAAGCTCGACAAGGACTCCGAGGAGGTCGTCGTCCACGAGCTCGACACGAAGTTCGGCATGCGCAAGACGATCGGCTACGCGAAGGTGTACGACTCCGCGGCCGACGCCTTAGAGGTCGAACAGGACCACATGCTCGAACGCAACAAGATCGGCGGCGACGAGGCGGACGCCGAGGAAGCCTAACGCCGCCGGATGCGAGTCCTCGGCATCGAGGGTACCGCGTGGTGCGCCAGCGCCGCGCTGTACGACGCCGAGACCGACTCCGTTCTCATCGAATCCGACCCCTACGAGCCGGACAGCGGCGGCATTCACCCGCGCGAGGCCGCCGAACACATGTCGGAGGCGATCCCCGCAGTCGTCGACCGGGTGTTGACCGCGGCCGAGGCGGAACACGGCCCGGACGCGGTCGACGCGGTCGCCTTCTCCCGCGGCCCCGGACTCGGCCCCTGCCTCCGGATCGTCGGGACCGCGGCGCGGTCGCTGGCCGGGACGCTCGACGTTCCCCTCGTCGGCGTCAACCACATGGTTGCGCACTTAGAGATCGGTCGCCATCGGTCCGGCTTCGACAACCCGGTCTGTCTGAACGCCTCGGGCGCGAACGCGCACCTGCTCGGCTACCACGACGGGCGCTACCGCGTCCTCGGCGAGACGATGGACGCCGGCGTGGGCAACGCGATAGACAAGTTCACCCGCCACGTCGGCTGGAGCCACCCCGGCGGTCCGAAGGTGGAGACGGCGGCCGCGGAGTTCGCGGCGGCCGCGGGCGGAGGTGAAAGTGACGGGGAGACCGCCGACGCCGGCCTCCTCGACCTCCCGTACGTCGTCAAGGGGATGGACTTCTCGTTTTCCGGGATCAGCTCGGCCGCCAACGACGCCGCGGACGACGGCGTCCCCGTCGAGGAGATCTGCTTCTCGCTCCAAGAGCACGTCTTCGCGATGCTCGCCGAGGTGTCGGAGCGCGCGCTCTCGCTGACCGGGGCCGACGAACTCGTGCTGGGCGGCGGCGTCGCGCAGAACGACCGGCTGCGTGAGATGCTGGCCGCGATGTGCGAGGCCCGCGGGGCCGACTTCTTCGCCCCGGAGGCGCGCTTCCTCCGCGACAACGCCGGGATGATCGCCGTGCTTGGCGCGAAGATGGCCGCCGCGGGGGACGCGGTCCCGATCGCGGAGTCCGCGGTCGACCCGAACTTCCGCCCGGACCAGGTCCCGGTGACGTGGCGCGGCGGCGAGTCCGTCGCGCGGGCGCCCGGGAGCGGGACGTCGGCGGACGGAGCGCCCGCGCGCGACTCCGACGCGGACCGGCGGGGCGCGGAGGCGACCGTGACGGTAACCGGGAGCGACGGCGACCGCCGCGCGGTCAAGCGGCGGGTCGAGAAGTCCTACCGACACCCCGAGCTCGACCGGACGCTCCGGCGCGACCGGACCGTCGCGGAGGCGCGGCTGACGAGCGAGGCGCGGCGCGCCGGCGTGCCGACGCCGCTCGTGTCCGACGTCGACCTCGCGACCGCGACGCTGACGCTCCAGCACGTCGGCGAGCGCGACCTCGCGGCCGCACTCGACGAGCGTTGGACCGAGGCGGTCGGCCGTCACCTCGCGCGGCTTCACGGCGCGGGGATCGTCCACGGCGACCCGACGACGCGGAACGTGCGGGTGTCGCCCGAACGAGCCGGGAGCCGAGGCGGGAACGGTGAGGCCGACCCGCCGGAGACGTACCTCATCGACTTCGGACTCGGCTACCACACCGGCCACGTCGAGGACCACGCGATGGATCTCCACGTGTTCGAGGGGTCGGTCCGGGCGACCGCGACGGATCCCGACCCGCTGATCGCGGCGTTCGAGGCGGGGTACGAGGCCGTCGGCGACGGCGAGGTCCTCGAACGGCTGCGCGACGTTGCGGACCGCGGCCGGTATCGCTGACGGGGGATGGAGCCGCCGGCCGCGGCGTCGACACGGGCGCGCTCCCCGCCGCGATCGGCGTCCGATGGCGCCACGATTTATGGTGCCGGCGGATAGAGGAACAGGTATGGCAGACAAACCGTCGTCGGGAGAGATTCTCGGGATCCCGTACAACTTCGAGCGTCCGAGCCTCGGACGCATGCTTTCGTCGTACTGGCAGCCGGACAAGGGAATGCTCGTCGAGAAGCCGTTCGGCATCGGCTACACGCTGAACCTCGCCAACTGGCGGTCGTGGCTCGTCCTCGCGGTGGCCGGCGGGCTCTACTATCAGCAGCAGTCGGGCGGTACCGCCGCCTCGTCCGACGGTCACGACGAGGAGGCCGACGACGGCGACGGCCCCGTCGAAGTGATCGTCGACGACGACTGACCGCGGCCGCGACACCGCCACCGAGGGGACGCCGTGCGGCGCGGTACCGCGATCGCCGGTTTTCGCCGCTGATTCCGCGTCGGTTTCTTTTAAATACCAGAAGCGCATAGGAACGGTAGTGAAAGTCCAGTTCGAGTGCTCGTGTTCGGAGGAGATCTCCGAGTTCACCCGCGGCGAGGCGAGCCGCGGGGTTCACGTCGAATGCGGGAACTGCGGCGCGGTGTACGCCGTGACGATCACCGAGCTGGATTAGGCGGCGCCGCGGACTCGAACCGGAGCCGAACCGTCGTGCCGTCGTCGGTCGCGTCGAACCGGACGGTCCCCCCCTGCGTCTCGCACATCCACTTGACGAGCCACAGCCCGATACTGCTCGCGTGCGAGAGCGGCGTCTCCTCTTCGGCCTGCAACACCGCGCGCTCGTCCGGGGGGATCCCCGGCCCGTTGTCGGTGACCTCCAGGCAGGTGGTCGTCCCGTTCTCGCGGATCGTCGCCGCCACGCGCCGCGTCGCGCCGTCGTTGTGGGTGACCGCGTTCTCGAACACCTCGCGGACCGGGAACTCGACGGAGTCGTCCGCGCGGATCCACGCCTCGGAGGGGGTTTCGACCGTGACCGCGGCGCCGTCGGCGTCGACGACGTCGACCGCCTCGTGGACCGCGTCGACGAGGTTCACGCGGCCGTCCGGCGGTTCGGTCGACGCGTCCTCGATCACCCGGAGCTTCTCGCTGATCTCGACGACGTCGTCGGTCGTCTCTCGGATCGTCTCCAGGCACTCCCGGCTCCGCTCGTCGTCGATCCGGTCGGCCAACAGGTCGGTGTACCCCTGAATCACGTTGAGGTCGTTGCGGACGTTGTGTCGGAACACCCGGCTCAACACCTGTAGCTGCTGGTTGGAGGTTTCGAGGTCCCGCCGGGCGGTCTCCGCCCGCCGTCGATGGTACGTGACCGCGCCGTAGAGGAGTCCGCCGGACCCGACGACGAGCAGGAAGTCCCCGACGAGGCGCGCCGGCGTCAACCCCGCCGCGGCCCCGTTCACCGACGCGGCCGCGAGGTCGACCGCGACCGCGAACAGCACGCCGAGACAGAGGTACGCCGCCGTGAGAGCGGCCGCGGACCGCCCGTAGATCAGTTCCGAATTAAACGTCATTTATATTTAACTTGTGCGCGCCGAATTTTCTCCGCGAGCAACTCCTCGACGGCCGTCGGCTTAAATTTTGACCGTCACACCCGATCGCAGAAAGACGGTCACCACGACGCGCAGTCGGCGCAGACGAAATCCCCCTCGTCCCGCCAGCGGCGCTCGACCGGCTCGCCGCAGCGGTCGCACGCCGCGCCGTCCGCGTGCCACGTCGAGGTGGCGACCGCGGGGTCGACGGCTGCCGGGTCGGCGGCGTCGTCGGAATCGGCGTTCTCGTCGTCGGGGGCGAACTCGTCGAGCGAGCGGTCCTCCGGCATCTACGCCTCCCGCCGGAGCCGGTCGACGACGTAGTCGCGCTCCAGTTCGCCCAGGAACTCTCCCAGCCGCGGCCCCTGCGTGTCGTCGAAGAAGAGGCGGTAGCCCGCCGCGAAGAACTCGCTCACCTCGACGTCGTGGTCGCGGGCGGTCTCGTACATCGCCCCCTGAATCGCCTCGCCGTCGTGGCCCTCGGCGACGAAGTCGGCGAGGTCGTCGAGCGCGGCCGCGACGTCGTCGTCGAACTCGACCGCGGGGAGGTCCGTCTGGAGCCGGTAGTCGTACTCGTTTTCGGTCCGCTCGGCCCAGTTCCGGGCCTGCTCCACGCGGGCGAGCGCGGCGTCGACGGCGTCGGCGGCGGCGGCGTCCGGGATGTGCCCCTCGTCGCGGGCGAGCCGCTCGCGGAACTCGGGGTCGTCGACCATCCCGAGGACCGCCGCGAACGTGTACGGGAGCCGGAGCGGCTTCTCGGTCGGCGGGTCGTCCGGTCGCCCGACGACGAACGGGTAGGCGCGCTCGGCGAAGGCGGTGAGGTCGGGGTCGTCGACCTCGCCGAAGTACGCGCGCTCGAACCGGTCGAAGCGGTCGACCAGCTGGTCGAGCCGCTCGACGTCGAGGTCGCGGGCCTTCTTCGGGTGGAGCGCGAAGAAGTAGCGGAGCACCTCGGGCTCGATCAGCTCTAGGAGCTCCTGGACCGTGACGACGTTGCCCTCGGAGGAGGAGAACGCCTCGCCGTTGAGCGTGAACCACTCGTACACCATCGGCACGGGCGGCTCCTCGCCGAACACGTTCCGCGCGACGTCGACGCCGGAGGGCCACGACCCCTCGGCGTGGTCCTTCCCGAACGGCTCGAAGTCGACGCCGAGGACCCCCCACTGGGCGGGCCACTCCAGCCGCCACGGGAGCTTCCCCTCCCGGAACGTCGCGGTTCCCTCGTGGCCGCACCCCTCGATGGTGTTGCCGCCGGCGTCCATGTCGGTACAGACGTAGTCGACGGTCTCCGCGTCGAGGTCGATCCCCGTCACCGTCTCCGTGACCTTGCCGCACGCCTCGCAGACCGGGTTGAAGGGGACGTACTCGCCGTCCACCTTGTCCTGGTACGGCGAGAGCACCTCGCGGACGCGCTCGACGTCCGAGAGGACGGTCCGGACCGCGTCGTCGAACGTCCCGTCGGCGTACAGCTCGGTGTTCGAGAGCATCTCGACGGGGACGTTCAGGCGGTCGGCGTCGGCCTTCAGCAGGCCCGCGAAGTGGGCCGCGTACGAGTCGGCCTCGCCGAACGGGTCCGGGATCGCCGTGTACGGCTTCCCGAGGTTGCGGCCGAGCGCGCCCGCGTCGACCTCGCCGAGGCCGACGATCTCGCCGTCCGCGTTCGCCAGCTTTCGCGGGACCTTCCGCAGCGGGTCCCTGTCGTCGGAGGTGAACACCTGTCGGACCTCGTGGCCACGGTCGCGTAACACCTCGGCGACGAAGTAGCCGCGCATGATCTCGTTGAAGTTGCCGAGGTGGGCCACGCCCGACGGGGAGACGCCGCCCTTGATCACGATCGGCTCGTCGGGGTCGCGCGCCTCGACCTCGTCGGCGACCACGTCGGCCCAGAACGCGTGGAAGGCCCCCGCGGACCCCTCGGGCGCGCCCTCGCCGTCGTCGGCCGCGTCCTCGCCCGCTTCGGCCGCCCCCTCGTCGAGCGCGGTCTGCTCCGAGAGGATGTGCGGGGAGTCGTCGTCCGCGCTCATCGCTCCCCCGTCCAGTAGCTCGGCTCCTCGCCGTCGACGGGGACGACGTCGGTCCCGGTGTGGTCGCCGCGCAGCACGGCGTCGACGACGGCGGTCGGGTCGGTGCCGTCGAGGACGATCGACCGGATGCCCGCCCGGTCGATGAGCTTCGCGGCGAGCAGGTCGACGGGCGCGGACGCGCCCGCGTCCCGGCTCATCGGGAGGACGACCTCGACGAGCTCGGCCGGCGACAGCGACGCGAACTGAGTCGCGTCGGGGTCGGCGTTGGGGTCGGCGTCGTACACGCCGTCGGCGCTCGTGGCGTACACGAGCAGGTCGGCGTCGACCGACTCGGCGAACGCGGCGGCGACCGCGTCGGTCGTCTGTCCCGGCGTCACCCCGCCCATCACCGCCACCTCGTCGCGGCGGAGGGCGGCGGCCGCCTCCTCGGTGTCGACCGCCGGCGCGAGGCTCGCGTGATCGCCGAGGGCGGCGATCAAAAGCCGGGCGTTGAGCCGGGTCGTCCCGATGCCGAGCCGGTCGAGCTCCACCTCGTTGGCCCCGATCTCGCGGGCCGTCTCGATGTACTCGCGGGCGACGCCGCCCCCGCCGACGACGACCCCGACCTCGCAGCCGTCGGCGGCCAGCCGTTCGATCGCCTCGGCGTAGGCGGCCACGCGCTCGGGGTCGAGGTCCGGCGCGAGCACGCTCCCGCCGACAGAAACGACGACTCTCATTGGCGACGAGTACCCCTGTCGCGGTCTTAAGGATTGTCAAGCCCGGACGCGGCGGAGCCGGCGACGCGGCGCCGAACGACCGCGACGGGCCGACCGGGAAACGCCTAAGCCCGTCGCGGCCCGCCCTCGGGTATGCGACCGATATCGATCGTCGGCGACGGGGCCCCGGAGCTGGCCCGACGGCTCGCGGCGCGGCTCGACGGGCGAGTCGCCGTCGTCGAGCGCGACGGCGGCTCGGCCGGCGGGGGGGGGGGCCAGGCGGCCCCCGACGAGCGGGAACCCACCCATCCGGCCGCCGACGGCGGGGGCGGCGGCGGCGGAGGGACCGGCCCCCAACGGCGCCTCGACGCCCGCACCGAGATCGCGTTCGACGCGGACGGGAACTGGCGCGGCCGGGGGAGCGTCGAGAGGTTCGACGACCTGCTCGACGGGCTCGCCCCCGACCACGACTACCTGCTGGCGGTCGGCGAGTCGCGCCTGCGCGTGTCCGCGGTCCTCCTGGGCCCGGATCCGGACCCCGAGAGCGTGCCGGGGACTGTCCTCGCGACCGCGGGCGCCCCCGACGAGGTCGACCTCGACGCGCTCGTCGCCGACCTCGACGGCGCGGAGCCGTGGATCACCCGCGAGACGCTCGTCGAGCGGGTGGAGGCGTCGGCGGACGCGGAGCGGTCAGGTGCGATCGCTACGTTCACCGGCCGCGTACGCGCGCGAGACGGCCCCGACGACGACCGGACGACCCACCTCGCGTTCGAGAAGTACGAGGGGGTCGCCGCGGAGCGGATGGACGCCATCGCCGACGAACTCGCGGAGCGCGACGGCGTCTTCGACGTGCGGATGCACCACCGCACCGGCGTGATCGAGGCGGGCGAGGACATCGTGTTCGTCGTCGTCCTCGCCGGGCACCGCCGGGAGGCGTTCCGGACGGTCGAGGACGGGATCGACCGGCTGAAAGACGAGGTGCCGATATTCAAGAAGGAGGCGACGGAGTCGGAGGCGTTCTGGGTCCATCGGCGGGACTGAGCGGGACTGCTGAGCGACGCGCACGGTGGGGCCTGACCGGGGCCGAGGTCGGCCCCTGCGACCCGCGAGGCGAGCGCGCGAGCGGCGCGCGGCCGCTCCGAACCCGGTACAGCACCAGCTATTCTTGCCGCCAAATGCCGGCCGCCGAGCCACGACGGGAGTTACTCGGGCGACGGGACAATAACCAAATTAACGTCTTAGAACCGGTTATAAAATTTCTACGCCAATTTGAAACCGTTGTGAAGAGTCCGTCAGACACGTTTTACCCCGGCGAGTTCGGTAAAACGCCCTGAAACCCTCTGAACGCCACCCAACGGTGTAGCCTTTATAACACCCTCCGGCGGGATGTGTGGGATGTACTATGAGCGCGACTGCGAACCCCTCCACGAACGCGAGCGCGAACGACGACCGCAGCAAGGAAGAGCGGCTGAAGCAGTACCTGCTCGACCGCGCGCAGGACGGCGAGATGTACTTCAAAGGGAAGTTCATCTCGGAGGACGTCGACCTCTCGCCGAAGGAGATCGGCGCCCTGATGGTGAAGCTCCGCGACTCCGCGACGGAGCTCACCGTCGAGAAGTGGTCGTACACGGGCGCGACGACCTGGCGCGTCGAGCCCGCCTGACGCTCCCGGTCCACCGACCGACGCCCGCAGCACCGCCTCCGACGCGCAGCACCGCACCGAAACCCGCGGTTCGGTCCCCGACTCGCGCTTTCTGCCCGCGCACGCGTCCGCCTCGCGAGCGGACGACCGGTCCCCCGCTTCCGGTTCGCTCGCCCGCCGACGCGGGGTTTATACTCGCCGACCAGCTACGACGATGCGATGTCAGAACACGAGGACGCGGCGGCGGCCGGCGACGGCGCGCCGCGTCCGGAGCCCCTCCGGACGTTCTTCCGGATCGACGAGGTCCGCCGCGAGGACGGCCGCGTGCGATACCGCGGCGAGTCGTACGTCCCGGAGCGGACGCTGCTGCGGAAGCTGACTCCACACTTCAGAGAGGCGGGCTACGAGGTCGACGTGGAGGTCGTCGACGACGGCCACGTCGTCGTCGCGACGCCGTTCGACCGCGGCCGCGACGGGATCCCCTGGGTGAACGTCGCCATGTTCGCGGCCACCGTGCTGTCGACGCTGTTCGTCGGCGCGTACGGGTGGTACTACGTTCCGCTCGCGGAGATCCAGTCGAACCCCCTCTCGCTGCTTCAGGCGTGGCCGTTCACCGCCGCCGTCCTCGGCGTCCTGATGACCCACGAGCTCGGCCACTACGCCGCCGGGCGCTACCACGGCGTCCCCGTCTCGCTCCCGTACGTCATCCCCTTCATCTTCCCGTTCGGCACGCTCGGCGCGGTGATCCGGATCCGCGGGCGAATGCCCTCTCGGAAGGTCCTCTTCGACATCGGGGCCGCCGGCCCGATCGCGGGACTGGTCGCGACGGTCGTGGTGACCGCCATCGGACTCTCCTTGGACCCGATCGGAGTGCCGGCGGAGCTCGCGAACTCCTCGGGGCCGGTGATCCGCTTCAACAACCCGCCACTCCTAGACCTCATCGCCGGCGTCCTCGGCCAGCCGACGAGCTACGCCGATCCGCGGATAACGGCCCATCCGGTCGTGATCGGCGGCTGGGTCGGGATGTTCTTCACCCTCCTGAACCTCCTCCCCGTCGGCCAGCTCGACGGCGGACACATGGTCCGAGCGATGCTCGGGCCGCGACAGGAGACGCTGGCGGCGCTCGTCCCCGGCGCGCTGTTCGGGATCGCCGCGTACCTCCACTTCTGGCGGGGGCTCGGGCTGAACGAGTCAGTCGGGCTGTGGGCGTTCTGGGGGGTGTTCGCGACGGTGATCGCGTTCAACGGCCCGGCCGACCCGACCGACGAGGAGGGCGTGGGCCTCCCGCGGCTGGCGGTCGGCCTCGCCACGTTCGCCGTCGGCGCGCTCTGTTTCCTCCTCGTACCGATCCAGGTCGTCGGCGCGTGACGCCGCGAGTCAGTCGTCGCGGCGCTGCTTCATCCCCTGCCTGGTGAACTGGGGCGTGGTCCGGAGCCCGCGCTTCTTCCGGAACGACCGGTACAGGGCGATCGCGAGCGGCGCGGCCAATGCGAGGACGACGAGCGCGAGCCGCCAGTTGTCCGCGAACGAGTAGAGGATCGTCGCCGAGAGGACGCCGACCGCGAGCAGCACGGAGTAGGCGATCCGCATCGCCAGCTTCTCTAAGACGTTCGTGTCGTCCTCCAGCACGACGTTCACCGTCAGGTCGTCGCGGTTGGCGCGGTCGAGGAACTCGTCGGCCTTCGGCGGCACCGTGAACAGCGCCTCGGTGGTCTTTTGCACCTGTCGGCCGGCGTCCTCGGCGAGGTCGCGGGCGGTCTGCTCGTAGTACCCCTCCTCGCGGAGGTAGTCGGTCGCCGTCGAGATGAAGTCGAACTCGGGGTCCAAGGTGACGCAGACGCCCTCGACGACGGTGGCGACGCGGAGGACCAAGGCGAGGTTCGGCGGGAGCCGCAGCGGGAACTCGTAGATGGTCGACTCCACCTGCTCGATGATCTGGTTCACCTGGTACTGCTCGATGTCCTCGCCGCTGGCGTCGGCGATGGCCAGCTCCATCACGTTGCCCATCACCTCGCGGTCGGCCTCGGGCGAGAGCGTCCCCATCGAGATCAGCGTGTCGAGGATGGCGTCGATGTCCTGGCGCGCGACCGCGACGTAGAACTCGACGATCTTCTCCTGGACGAACGGGTCGACCCGGCCCGCCATCCCGAAGTCGTAGAAGATCACGGCGCCGTCGTCCGCGACCGCGAGGTTCCCCGGGTGGGGGTCGGCGTGGAACACGCCGTCCTCGATTATCATCTGGAGGTACACCTCCTGGAGCGTCTCCGCGATCTGCGTCCGGTCGTGTCCCGCCTCGTCGAGCGCGTCGATGTCGCTGATCTTCGTGCCCGGGACGTACTCCATCGTGAGCACGCGCGGCCCGGAGACCGCCTCGTACGTCTCCGGGATCCGGATCCGGTCCTCGTCGGCGAAGTTGCCGCGAATCTCCTCGAGCATCGTCCGCTCGCGCTCGTAGTCCATCTCCTCGCGGATCGTCTTCGCGAACTCGTCGGCGAGGTTCTCCAGCGAGAACGCTCGACCGGCGCCGGTGAACCGCTTGACGAGGGGGATCGACCAGCGGATCGTCCGGAGGTCGGCCTCGACGAGCGACTCGATCCCCGGGCGGCGCACCTTCACCGCGACCGGGTTCCCCTCGTACTCCGCGGTGTACACCTGCCCGAGGCTTGCGCCGCTTATCGGGTCGCGGTCGAACTCGTCGAAGACGTCGTCGACCGGGCCGAACTCGTCTTCGAGGACGACCTTCGACTCCTCCCACGGCGCGGGCGGCACGTCGTCCTGGAGCCCCTCTAACACCTCGATGTACGCCGGCGGGAGGATGTCGGGGCGCGTCGAGAGGATCTGCCCGAGCTTGATGAACGTCGGGCCGAGGGTGAGCAGGATGTCGAGCAGCACCGCCGCGCGCTCGCGCTGCGTCTCGGTGTCGACCTCGCGGCTCCCGCCGAACAGGAAGTAGCGGCGGCTGTCACGCCAGTAGGCGATGATGAGCGGCGAGAACTGCCGCAGGACGACGACGAACCGCCAGTAGGCGCGAAAGTTGACCAGCGTCACCACCCGTCAGGCGTCGCCCTCGTCGTCCGCGTCGTCGACGGGGATGGTCCGGGAGACCTCGCGCTCGCGCTTCGGCAGCGAGATTTCGAGGACGCCGCGGTCGATCTCGGCGTCGGCGCCCGCGCCGTCGGCGTCGCTCGGGAGGGGGAGCTCCGCGTCGAGGAACAGCGGGCGGTCCTCGCGGACGTACTCGAACCCCTCGGGGACGGCCTTCTCGCGGCGCCCCTCGATGTCGATGCGCCCGTCCTCGACGAGGACCTCGGTGGTCTCGGCGGTCGCGCCCGGGAGGTCGACGACGAGGACGTATCCCTCGTCGGACTCGAGTAGGTCCGCAAACACCGCGTCCGGGAGGTCCCGGAGCGCGTCGCGTAGCGCTGACATGGACACAGGTAGGGTCGCCGCGGCGAAAAAGCTGTGGAAAAACGGGGTCCGCTCGCGGGAGCCGAGGCGGTCTGGTAGACGGGGTCGCGGCCGGAGAGCCCGAGGAGTGCCGTCGCGGTCGCCGGTCTCGGCTCAGTCGTCGTCGCCGATGTCGAGGTCGAACTTCCCGAGGTCCTCGCCCTGCGACTCGCCGGGGAGGATGTCGCCCAGTCCCGCGCCGAACGCGGCCGCGGCCCAGACGACCGCGACCCTGCCGACCCGTTCGAGCGCGGTCGGGTCACCCTCGTGAAGCCGGCCCCAGAACAGCAGCATGGCCGCCGACGTGGTCAGCGAGACGAGGAGGACGCCGGCGTACCGGCGGGGGATGAGACCGAAGATCGGGTGTCTGATCGCGATCTGCCGGAAGTCGGCGAAGTAGAGGAGCCCGGCGGTCGCGAGGAAGATGAACCCGACGTGGCCGATCAGGAGGACCGGGACGCCGGCGACGGTCGTCGCCGCGAACCAGGCCGCGATCTCGAAGACGCCGCCCTCGACGAGCAGCGGGAGCGCGAACAGCACCGCCCCCACGAACGACTCGGCCAGGTCCCGGGAGGTGTACTTGGTGATCCGCTCTGCGAGCGCCCCCGTCCCGGGCATTCGCTCGACGAGGGAGATCGTCTGTCTGACCTTCTCGCGCTCGTGTCCCTCGTCGACGGTGTCGCTCAGGGCGTCGAGCTTCGCGAGCAGGTCGTCGATGTCGGGGTCGGTCGGCGGACCCGCGGCGGCCCGCTCCTCCGAGTCGCCGGTCCGACCCGTGTCCGCGTCTCGTTCGTCGCTGTCGACCATGTGCCCCCGCGACGCGCGAGCGACCTAAAAGGGTACCTGCGCGACCGCCGCGGCTCCCGGCTTCGGGGCCGGTCGCCGCGGTCGACGGCCTACAGGCGATCGAGGAACCCGGAGAGCGCCTCGTTGAACGCGGCCGGCCGTTCGAGCATCGCGAGGTGAGCGGCGTCCGAGAGCTCGGTCCACTCCCCGTCGGGGATCCGGTCGGCGAGGTACTCGTGGTACGCCGGCGGGGTGAGCCCGTCGTGCGCGCCGACGAGCGCGAGCGCCGGGACGTCGACCGCGCCGAGGCGGTCCCGGACGTCGAAGCGGTGGCACGTCAGGAAGTCGCGCTCGGTGACCGCACGCCCGCACGCGCGCATCGCCGCCGCCGAGAGCTCGACGTACTCGGCGGGCGCGTCGTGGAACAGCCGGTCCGGCTCGTGTAGCAGCGAGACCGCCCGCTCGAAGTCGTCGGCGAGCGCGTCGCGGAGGGGCTCGGCCACCCCGAGCTTCGCGCCCGTGCCCGCGAGGACGAGCCCGTCGAGCGCGAGGTCGCGCTCTAATGCGACCCACAGCGCGACCGCGCCGCCGAGGGAGTTGCCGCAGAGGACCGTCGCACCCGTCGCCTCCGCGACGGCGACGACGTCGTCGGCGTACGCGTCGAGCGTCTCGGGGCCCGCGGGCGTCGCGACGTCGTCGCTGTCGCCGTGCCCTGAGAGGTCGACGGCGACGCCCGGGAACCGGTCGGCGATCCGCGCCTGCGACTTCCAGACGTCCTTCGCGCCGCCGCTGCCGTGGACGAAACAGACCGTCGGTCCGTCGCCGCCGCGGTCGAAGCGGCGGTACGCCGTGTCGCGGCCGTCGTGGGTGACCCGTTCCATGGCCGGCGGTTCGGCGCCGAGCGGTATAAACGCCGGAGGGGAACGACTCGCGATCGGGGGGCGGAACCGGCCCGGAGATCCGGCCGCTCGACGGCGGCCGATCGGGGACGATCGGGCCCGAACCGCTACACTACCGATGTGACGAAGAAACACTCACGTCATGCGATTTTGAGCGTCAAGTTTAAATAGCTGCGCGACTAACTCGTAGTTAGGATGAATCACATACAGACCCGATCGACCGGCGACGGCGCGCTGCTGCGTCGGTACGAGTACGACGACGAGTGGGTCGTCGCCGCCGACCTCGGCGTCGACGACGAGACCGTCACCGTCGACACCGTCGGCGGGACGGCGATCGTCGTCGTGGAGGGACCGGACGGGCCGGTCGAATCGGAGTTCGAGCTGCCCGGCGCGGCCGCGGACGCGGCCGTGAACAACGGCGTGCTCACCGTGGAGGGCGAGCGATGAAGCTCACCGTCAAGCCGCTGAAACAGAAGGACGCCGGCCGCCGCCTCGCGGCGATCGACCGCGTCGCGGCCGACGAGCTCGGGCTCTCCGGCGGGGACATCGTCCGCGTCGAGGGCGCCGACGGGGCGGCGATCGCCCGCGTCTGGCCCGGCTACCCCGAGGACGACGGCACCGGCGTGATCCGCATCGACGGCCGCCTCCGGCAGGAGGCCGACGTGGGGATCGACGACCGGGTGACCGTCGAGGACGTCGACGTCTCGCGCGCGGACGCGGTGACCATCGCCTTCCCGAGCCAGCTGCGGGTGCGGGGCCAGATCGCCCCGTTCATCCGCGACAAGCTCTCCGGCCAGCCCGTGACCGAGGGGCAGACGATCCGGACCTCCCTCGGCTTCGGGCTGATGGGCGGCCAGTCGCAGGCGGTCCCGATGAAGATCGCCGAGACGAGCCCGAGCGGCACGGTCGTCATCACCGACGAGACCGAGATCAGCATCTCCGAGATCTCCGCCGAGGAGATCGCCGACCGCGGCGACGCCCCGGGCGGCACCGGCGAGGGCCCCGACGTCACCTACGAGGACATCGGCGGGCTCGACGACGAGCTCGAACAGGTCCGCGAGATGATCGAGCTGCCGATGCGGCACCCGGAGCTGTTCAAGCGCCTCGGCATCGACCCGCCGAAGGGCGTCCTGCTCCACGGCCCGCCGGGCACGGGGAAGACGCTGATCGCGAAGGCGGTCGCCAACGAGATCGACGCGAACTTCCACACGATCTCCGGCCCGGAGATCATGTCGAAGTACTACGGCGAGAGCGAAGAGCAGCTCCGCGAGGTGTTCGAGGAGGCGTCCGAGGAGTCGCCGTCGATCATCTTCATGGACGAGCTGGACTCCATCGCGCCCAAGCGCGAGGAGGCCGGCGGCGACGTTGAACGCCGCGTCGTGGCCCAGCTCCTCTCGCTGATGGACGGGTTAGAAGAGCGCGGCGAGGTCGTCGTCATCGGGGCGACGAACCGCGTCGACGCCATCGACCAGGCGCTCCGACGGGGCGGCCGCTTCGACCGCGAGATCGAGGTCGGCGTCCCCGACCGCGACGGCCGCAAGGAGATCCTTCAGGTCCACACGCGGAACATGCCGCTGACCGAGGGGGTCGACTTAGACGAGTACGCCGAGAACACTCACGGCTTCGTCGGGGCCGACCTGGAGTCGCTCGCGAAGGAGTCCGCGATGCACGCGCTGCGGCGTATCCGCCCGGAGATAGACCTCGAGAGCGACGAGATCGACGCCGACGTGTTGAACTCCATCCAGGTGACTGAGTCGGACTTCAAGGAGGCGATCAAGGGGATCGAGCCCTCCGCGCTGCGGGAGGTGTTCGTGGAGGTCCCCGACACCACCTGGGAGGACGTGGGCGGCCTCGAGGACACCAAAGAGCGGCTCCGCGAGACGATCCAGTGGCCCCTGGAGTACCCCGAGGTGTTCGAGGAGCTGGACATGCAGGCCGCGAAGGGCGTCCTGATGTACGGCCCGCCGGGCACGGGGAAGACCCTGCTCGCGAAGGCCGTCGCCAACGAGAGCGAGTCGAACTTCATCTCGATCAAGGGGCCCGAGCTGCTGAACAAGTACGTGGGCGAGTCCGAGAAGGGCGTCCGCGAGGTGTTCAGCAAGGCCCGGGAGAACGCGCCGACGATCGTGTTCTTCGACGAGATCGACTCGATCGCGACCGAGCGCGGGACGAACTCCGGCGACTCCGGCGTCGGCGAGCGGGTCGTCTCCCAGCTGCTGACGGAGCTCGACGGGCTCGAATCGCTGGAGGACGTGGTCGTCATCGCGACGACCAACCGGCCGGACCTCATCGACTCCGCGCTGCTGCGCCCCGGACGCCTGGACCGGCACGTCCACGTGCCCGTTCCGGACGAGGAGGCGCGCCGCCGGATCTTCGAGGTCCACACGCGGAACAAGCCGCTGGCCGACGACGTCGACCTCGACGCGCTGGCGCGGAAGACCGAGGGGTACGTGGGCGCCGACATCGAGGCGGTCGCCCGCGAGGCGTCGATGAACGCCTCTCGGGAGTTCATCGGCAGCGTCACGCGCGAGGAGGTCGGCGAGTCCGTCGGCAACGTCCGCGTGACGATGGCGCACTTCGAGGAGGCGCTAAGCGAGGTGAACCCGAGCGTCACCCCCGAGACGCGCGAGCGGTACGAGGAGATAGAAAAGCAGTTCAAGCGGTCTGAGGTCGACCGCACCGAGGCCGAGCCGGGCGCCGCGTTCCAGTAAGCGGACGGCGCGGCCGAACGAGTTTTTTATATCAGTCCGAGCGTCGACAGCACGTAGAACGCGGCGACGACGACGATCCCGATCGTGACGAGCCG
The DNA here is from genome assembly GCF_058630335.1 of Halorubrum sp. SD41. Taxonomy (NCBI): domain Archaea; kingdom Methanobacteriati; phylum Methanobacteriota; class Halobacteria; order Halobacteriales; family Haloferacaceae; genus Halorubrum; species Halorubrum sp. SD41. The sequence goes on along the minus strand of NZ_JBZVGZ010000029.1, from coordinate 272 downwards.
CCACGCGAGCTTCAGCACGAACTTGCCGACGACGATTATCAGTGCGACGGCGACTAAGGCGACCAGCAGCTGCCCGACCTGACTTCCGAGCAGGGCGGCCTGTGCCGGCGCGACGAGCCCCGCGAGCGCGAGCGATGATGCGGTCATGTCCGGCCTCACGGCGACGCCGGGCATAAGCTTGTGGGACGATGGACGCGTAGTGTTCAGATAAGCTGGTTCCATGCGAAAGCGAACGATCTGAGCCACTCGTCAGCAGTTTCTGCTTTGGCGTT